>NZ_JBHTLQ010000004.1:0-148121 GCF_042679085.1 Phenylobacterium conjunctum
CCAGCGGGGCGCCAGCGCCGAACTGGCCGGCCAGGGCGCGATCCTGGCCCCGGCCGCCGGCCGGGTGCTGACCGCCAGCGTGCCCGTGGGCTCGGTGGTCATGCCGGGCCAGAGCCTGGCCCAGATCACCGCCGGCCCCCTGGTGGTCCGGATCGAAGTCCCCGACGCTGACGCCGCGACCTTGAAGGTCGGCCAGGCGGTCACCCTGGATCCCGCCGACCTGGGCGGGGCGGTCACCCAAGGCCAGATCACCCAGATCTATCCGGCGGTGGCCGGCGGCCAGGTGAAGGCCGACGTGACCGCGCCGAACCTGCCCGCCAACCTGATCGGCCGGCGCGTGCGGGCCAGTGTCGCCATCGGCGAGCGCCAGGCCATCGTGGTCCCGCGCCGCTATGTCTCCACCCGCTTCGGCATCGACTATGTGCGCCTGGTCGCCAAGGACGGCGCGGTGACCGAGGCTCCGGTCCAGACCACCGCCGGCCCCAATGCGAGCACGCTGGAGGTGCTGTCCGGCCTGCATGAGGGCGATGTCCTGGCGCCGGTGGGAGCCGCACAATGAAGCTGGGGATTTCCGGGCGCCTGACGCGCGCCACCATCGCCTCGCCGCTGACGCCGCTGTTCCTGCTGGCGGCCATCGCGGTGGGCCTGCTCGCCCTGGTCAGCATCCCCCGCGAGGAGGAGCCGCAGATCAGCGTGCCCATGGTCGACATCATGGTTGGCGCGCCGGGCCTGCGTGCGCCGGATGCGGTCGAGCTGGTCGGCAAGCCGCTGGAGACCATCGTCAAGAGCGTCAACGACGTCGAGCACGTCTACACCTTCGCCGACGACAACAAGGTCATGGTCACCGCCCGCTTCAAGGTGGGCGTGGACCCGGACGCCGCGGCCGTGCGCATCCATGAGAAGCTGCGCGCCAACTATGACCGCATCCCCGCCGGGATCCCCGAACCCCTGGTTCAGACCCGGGGCATCAATGATGTGCCGAGCCTGGTCCTGACCCTGTCGCCCAAGCCGGGCGCGGAAGGCCTGTGGAGCGACCAGGCCCTCTATGAGGTGGCCGGCAAGCTGCGCACCGAAATCGCCAAGGTCGACGATGTGGGCCTGACCTTCCTCGTCGGCGGCCGGCCGCAGGAGCTGAGGATCGAGCCCGATCCCGCCCGTCTGGCCCAGCACGGCGTCTCCCTTGGCGCGCTGATGGACACCCTCCGCCAGGCCAACCGCGCCTTCCCGGCCGGCTCCCTGCGCGACGGCGGCCAGGCGGTGGACGTCACCGCCGGCCGGACGCTGGCCACCCCCACCGAAATCGGCCTCCTGGCCCTGCCCTCCACCAAGGGCGAGACGGTCTATGTCCGCGACGTGGCCAATGTGGTCGCCGCCCCGCGCGAGGACCAGGCCCGCGCCTGGCGCGCCGTTCGCGCCGACCAGGGCTGGACGCAAGGCCCCGCGGTCAGCCTGGCCATCGCCAAGCGCAAGGGCGCCAACGCCGTCGTCGTCTCTCATGCGGTCCTGCAACGGGTGGAGGGCCTGAAAGGGACCCTGCTGCCCGCCAGCCTGGATGTGGCTGTCACCCGCGACTATGGCGAGACGGCCAATGAGAAGGCCAACGAGCTCCTGATGCACCTGGGGCTGGCGACGGTGTCCATCGTCATCCTGATCGGCTTCGCCATCGGCTGGCGCGAGGCGGGCGTCACGGCGGTGGTGATCCCGACCACCATCCTGCTGACCCTCTTCGCCTCGAACCTGATGGGCTACACCATCAACCGGGTCAGCCTGTTCGCCCTGATCTTCTCCATCGGCATCCTGGTCGACGACGCCATCGTCATGATCGAGAACATCGCCCGGCACTGGGCGATGAGGGATGGCCGCAACCGCGTGGACGCGGCCGTGGACGCCGTGGCCGAGGTGGGCAACCCCACCGTCGTCGCCACCCTGACCGTGGTCTCGGCCCTGCTGCCGATGCTGTTCGTCTCGGGCCTGATGGGCCCCTACATGGCGCCGATCCCAGTCAACGCTTCGGCGGCCATGGTGTTCTCGTTCTTCGTGGCCGTGGTCATTGCGCCCTGGCTGATGATCCGCTTCGCCCGCAAGACCCTGGATCATATTGGGGGCCATGGCGGCGGCGATCATCACGGCGAGGGCAGGCTGGGCGCGCTCTATCGCAAGGTCGCCGGCCGGGTGATCCGGGATCGCCGCAGCGCCTGGCGCTTCCTGGCCGGCGTGGGCGTCGCGACCCTGGTCGCCTGCGCCATGTTCGCCACCAAGACGGTGACGGTGAAGCTGCTGCCCTTCGACAACAAGTCCGAGCTGCAGGTGCTGTTGAACATGCCGCGCGGGACCTCGCTGGAGGACACCCAGCGGACCCTGATGGCGGCGGCCAATGTCACCCGCGGCGTCGCCGAGGTCACGGCCATCGACGCCTATGCCGGCACGGCCTCGCCGTTCAACTTCAACGGCCTGGTGCGCCACTACTATCTGCGCAACGCCCCGGACCAGGGAGACCTGGCCCTGACGCTGGCGCCCAAGGGTGAGCGCAGCCGCAACAGTCACGCCATCGCGCTCGACCTGCGCCGCAAGCTGGCTGCGCTTGCCCTGCCCGCCGGCGCGGTGATCAAGGTGGTTGAGGCGCCGCCCGGACCGCCCGTCATGGCCACCCTGCTGGCCGAGATCTATGGCCCCGACGCCGCCAGCCGCCGCGCCGTGGCCGAGAAGGTGAAGGCCTTCTTCCGCCAGACGCCCTACATCGTCGATGTGGACGACAGCTACGCGCAGGCCCAGCCGACCCTGCGCCTGGTCCCCGACCGCACGCGGTTGGAGGCCCTGGGCGTCGCCGACCGCGAGGTGTTCGATTCCATCGGCGCGGCGCTTGGCGGCCAGGTGGTGGGCTACGCCCATCGCGGCGCCGACCGCGACCCGCTGGAGATCTCCGTGCGCCTGCCGCAATCGGCCAGGACCTGGGGCCAGGGCCTGGCCGCCCTGCCCGTCGCTCGGGGCCAGGACGGCAGGCTGGTCGAGCTGGGCGAGGTGGTCGACGCCTCGACCGAGGCCGGCTCCACCCACATCTTCCGCCGCGATGGCCGGGACATCGACATGGTGATGGGCGAGCTCGCCGGCGCCTATGAGGCCCCGATCTACGGCATGATGGATGTCGACAAGGCGATCCGGAAGGCCGACTGGCCCGCCGGCCTCAAGCCCGACATCCGCATGCACGGCCAGCCGACGTCCGAGGCGAAGCCGACGGTTCTGTGGGACGGCGAGTGGGAGATCACCTGGGTGACCTTCCGCGACATGGGCGCGGCCTTCGGGGTGGCGATCCTGGGGATCTATGTCCTGGTGGTGGCGCAGTTCAAAAGCTTCCGCCTGCCCCTGGTGATCCTGACGCCGATCCCGCTGACCCTGGTCGGCATCGTCATCGGCCACATCCTGTTCCACGCCCCGTTCACGGCCACCTCGATGATCGGCTTTATCGCCCTGGCCGGGATCATCGTGCGCAACTCGATCCTCCTGGTGGACTTCATCCGCCATCAGCAGGGCGAGGGCCGGCCCCTGCGCGACGTGCTGCTGGACGCCGGCGCCATCCGCTTCAAGCCCATCGTGCTGACGGCGGCGGCGGCGATGATCGGAGCCTCGGTGATCCTCACCGACCCGATCTTCCAGGGCCTGGCCATCTCCCTGCTGTTCGGCCTGGCGTCATCGACCCTGCTGACGGTGCTGGTGATCCCGGCGATCTACATCGTCCTGCGCGATGACGGGCGACCTCAGCTTGCGGACCCCGCTGGAGCGGCTACATGACACTTATGGCGAACATCGTTCTTGAACCCTGCGCCGACAGCGCCGCCGAACTTCAGGCCTGTGTCAGCGAGGCTGCGCGGCTGTTGAAGCTGTTGGCCAGCGAGCAGCGCCTGCTGCTGCTGTGCCGGCTGATCGAGGGCGAGGCCTCGGTGGGCGACCTGGCCGAGCATGCGGGCCTGGCCCAGTCCACGGCCTCGCAGCACCTGGCCAAGATGCGGGCCGAGGGCCTGGTCGCCACCCGGCGCTCGGCCCAGACCATCTTCTACCGCATCGCCGATCCCGCCGCCCTGACGGTGCTGAACACCCTGTCAGGCCTCTATCGCGGCGCCGCCAAGGCCGCTTGAAGCCGATCCATTCGTCTATTATCAGAGACGAATGGATACTTTCGTTGACGATGCGGGGCTGCGCCTGGCCGTCCGCCTGCGGCTGGAGCGCGAGGCGCGCGGCTGGTCCCTGTCCGACCTCGCCGAGCGCTCCGGCGTCTCTAAGGCGGCGATCAGCAAGATCGAGCGGGGCGAGACCAGCCCCACCGCCGCCCTTTTGGTGCGCCTGGCGGCCGCCTTCGACCTGACCCTCGCCGGCCTGCTGCTGCGCGCCGAGAGCAATGGCGAGCGGGTCAGCCGCGCCGCTGACCAGCCCCTGTGGCGCGACCCCGCCACAGGCTATCTCCGCCGCCAGGTGTTCATGCAGCCGGACCATCCGGTGGAGCTGGTCCGGGTGGACATGCCGCCCGGCGGGCGGGTGGAGATGCCCGCCTCCTCCTATGCCCGCATCCGCCAGGTGGTCTGGGTGCTGGAGGGCGAGATGACCCTCACCGAGGGCGGAACCCGCCACCTGCTGGCGGCCGGCGACGGCCTGGGGTTCGGCCCGCCCTCCGACGTGGTGTTCGAGAACGCCTCCACCGCCCCGGCCGCCTATGTCGTGGCCCTGGCCCGGAGCTGAGCCATGTTCGAGATCAGAGCCCTGACCCTCGCCGACCTCGACGCCCTGGCGGCCCTGCTGGTGGAGACCGTCGATGGCGGCGGATCGGTGAGCTTCATGGCGCCGCTTGCTCTGGAGGACGCGCGCAGCTTCTGGCGCAAGTCGCTGGAGGCGGCGTCGCGCGGCGAGCGCGTGGTGCTGGGCGCCTTTGCGGACGGCGAGCTCGCCTCCACCGTCACCCTCCACCTGGACTGCCCGCCCAACCAGCCGCACCGAGGCGAGATCGCCAAGATGATGACCGCGACCGCGCATCGCGGCCGCGGCGCCGCCAGCCTGGTGCTCAGCTGCGCAGAGGACATCGCCCGCAAAGCTGGCCGCACCCTGCTGGTCCTGGACACCGCCTCTGAGGGCGGAGCATCCGGGCTCTACGAGCGGCACGGCTGGATCTATGCGGGCGAAATCCCCGACTATGCGCTGAAGCCTCACGGCGGCCTGGTAGGCACCAGGCTCTACTACAAGCGGCTCTGACCTCTACTCCCAGGGCTGGAAGTGCTTGGACAGCTTCAGGCCCTGGCGCTGGTAGTGGCTGCCGTTCTGGCCGTAGAGGCGGGCCGGGCGGGCGGTGAGCGGCTCATAGACCATGCGCGCGACGACCTGACCGTCCTCCAGCAGGAAGGGTGTCTCGTGGCTGCGCACCTCGAGCACCCCGCGGGAGCCGACGGCGTTCGCCTCTTCCGTGCCGAAGCCGGGATCGAAGAAGCCCGCATAGTGGACGCGGAACTCGCCCACCGATGGGTCGATCGGGGTCATCTCGGCGGCTTCCAGCACCGGGATCTCGATCGCCTCCTTGGAGGCCAGGATGTAGAACTCGCCCGGATCCAGCAACAGCTCGCCATTCCTGGGGATCAGCGGCTCCCAGTAGTTGCGCGGGTCGTGGCCGTCGACGTGGTCCATGTCGATGACCCCGGCATGGCGACGGGCGCGGAAGCCGGCGACACCGTCGGTCAGGTCGACACCGACGCTGACCGTCTTCAGCTTGGGCGGCTCGCCGGTCTTCAGGCGCAGCTGGTTCAGCCGCGTGCCGGTGCGCACCAGGATCGAGAAGGTCTGGGGCGCGATCTCCACATAGGTCGGCCCGTGATAGCCGGCTTGGACATCGTCAAAGGCGGGCTGGTTGTCCGACAAGAGGCGCACGAAACAGTCCACCCGGCCGGTGGAGCTTTTCGGATTGGCGCGGGCGCTGATCCCGGGCGGCAGGGCCAGGCGCTCCTGCAGCTCGGCGATATAGACACAGCCCTTCTCCAGCACCGCCCCGCGGGTCAGGTCGAGCTCGTGCATCGCCACATCCAGGATGCGGCTGGCGACGGTGCGGTCATAGCGGGGCAAGAACGACGCGCGCACCCGCCAGGCCCGCGCGCCCAGGCGCAGGTCGAGGCTGGCGGGCTGGACCTGATCGAGATCGAAGGGCGTGGCCGAGGTGACGGCGCCCTGGGCGATCAGGTCTTCAATGGACTGGCAGGGCAGAATCCCGCCTTGGGCAGAATGGGTCATCGGCCGGACACTCGCCGCCGGGGCCGCCGATTGCAAGGCCTGCAACCTTCAAGACCGCAGCGGCGGGCGCCGGCCGATCCCCTCCCCCCAGGAGGGTTCAGTAGCTGCGGGCGGGACGCTTGGCGGCGATCTCGGCCAGCAGATAGATGGTGGCGCCCAGGCCCAGCAGGCCGACGGCTTGCGCGAAGCCCTCGACCAGCATCAGCGGCGCCGGAACCAGGCTCGCATAGGCGGCCGGAACGAACGAAATGACGACCTGGAGCGCGCCCAGCGCCGACAGGATCAGGCCCAGAAGCCGAAACAAGGTGAGCATCATTGGTGTTTCCTCCCTGCTCTTTTGCGGGAGGCTAGGCCGGACGAACGGTGTTCCGTAGACGATTCAGCCCTGAGCGCATGCGGATGCTTGACCCGCTCGCCTGGGAGGCGTTCAAGCGCGGCGGCTGAAGACCCGCGCAGGAATTCTGATTTCCTTCAGGTTCGCGCCTGGGCCATCAGCGCTTCAGACCCCGACAGGAGCCGACCATGGCCGAGACACCGCAAGACTGGCAGACCGAAACCAAGCTGGTGCGCGGCGGCATGGTGCGCTCGCCGTACGGGGAAATCTCCGAAGCCCTCTACCTGACCCAGAGCTTCTCCTATGAGAGCGCCGGGGCCGCCGACCGCCGCTTCTCCGGCGAGGAGCCGGGCTTCATCTACCAGCGGTTCGGCAACCCCACGACCCAGATGTTCGAGGATCGTCTGGCCCTCCTGGAAGGCGCCGAGGTCTGCCGCGCCACCGCCTCCGGCATGGCCGCGGTGCATGTGGCCCTGATGGGCCTGGTGCGGGCCGGCGACCATATCGTGGCCGGCCGGGCCCTGTTCGGTTCCTGCCGCTGGATCCTGTCGGAATGGATGCCGCGCTTCGGGGTCGAGGTTACCTATGTGGACGCCACCGACCTCAGCGCCTGGAAGAACGCGGTGCGGCCCAATACCAAGGCGTTCCTGGTGGAGAGCCCGGCCAATCCGCTGCTGGAAGTGACCGCCATCGGCGCCGTGGCCGAGATCGCCCATGCCGCCGGCGCCAAGCTGGTGGTGGACAATGTGTTCGCGACCCCGGTGTTCCAGAAGCCCTTGGCCCTGGGCGCCGACATCGTCGTCTATTCGGCCACCAAGCACATCGACGGCCAGGGCCGGGTGCTGGGCGGCGCGATCCTGGGCGCTGAGGCCGTGATGACCGAGGCCTACAAGGACATCCTGCGCCACACCGGCCCGGCCCTGTCGCCCTTCAACGCGTGGGTGCTGCTGAAGGGTCTGGAGACCCTGGAGCTGCGCGTCACCCGACAGGCGGAGAACGCGGCCAAGATCGCCAACGTCATCGCCGCCCATTCCAAGGCCAAGGCGGTGCTCTATCCCGGCCGTCCGGACCATCCGCAGGCGGCGATCATCGCCAACCAGATGACCGGCGGCGGCAATGTGGTGGCCTTCGACCTGGGCGACCGGGCCTCGGCCTGGCGGTTCCTGGACGCCCTGGAGATCGTCGACATCTCCAATAACCTGGGCGACGCCAAGTCCATGGCCACCCATCCGTGCACCACCACCCACCGCTCCATGCCCGAGGCCGAACGGCTGGAGATCGGCCTGACCGAGGGTTGGGTGCGGATGAGCGTCGGCCTGGAAAGCAGCATCGACCTGGCCCGCGACGTCAGCCGCGCGCTGGACGCGGCCTGACGGTCGGTCACTTCGCCGCCGGGATCGGCGGCTTGAAGTCGGGGGACCAGTGGGTGGCGGTGCCGGCGGTGACGTACCAACAGATCAGCAGGGCGCAGATCAGCGCCCCTGGGACATAGGCGTTGGTCCTTCGATAGGTGAAGGCGCCGATGATCCCGACCACCGCCATCAGCGGGATGAACTGGATCGCGATGATGACGTTCAGCGGCTCGGACGGGGTGGCGAGCAGGCCCGTGGTGAACAGGCTGGCGTACTGGACGCCGACCAGGATCGCGAAGCCGCCCGCCATGGCGACGGCGGCGGTCAGGTAGGCGGCGACCGGCCCCTCGCCCTTCACCGCCAAGTCGGCGCTGAGCGGCCGCAGGGCGACCAGGAAATAGGCCGTCCAGAGCGGCAGATAGCTGAGCGCGTAGCGGGCGTGGACGGCGTCCAACGGCTTCAGCCCCAGGACCCAGAAGCGGTAGTCGACCTTGAACAGGGCGTCGACCAGGGCCAGGGAGCCATAGCCCACCGCCATGACCGCCACGGCGAGCAGGATGGCCGGCCCGCCCAGCTTGGCCAGGTTCGACTTGCCCCGCCGCAGGACGAGGCCCAGGACCAGGGTGATCAGGCCGTTGAGGATCGCCCAGACCAGCAGCTGGTTGGTGACCCACTGGGGGAAGGCCTTCATCGGGAAGAACAGGTTCCCGAGCTTCATGAACGGGAAATAGGTCACGGCCGGGATGGCGATGATCAGCAACAGGCTGATCAGCCAGCGCCCGTCGCGCTTGAGCGTGGTGGGCTGGGGCTCAGCCGCCAGGCCCGCGAACAGCGGCGCGCCCAGCAGTAACTCGAAGGTCCCGAGCAGCAGCAGCACGAAGCCGACGAAGGCGGCCAAGGTGCCGACCTCCTTCCAGATCCAGACCTGGTTGTTCGGATCCAGCGGCCGGGCCTCGCCGTTCAGGGTGGTCTGGAACCAGTCGACGGCATGGCCGATCCCGGCGCGGGAGAAATGCTCCCACGGATGGGTGATCGGCGGGTTCCAGAGGATGCGGCCGGTTCCGGCGGCGATATCGCCATAGAGCCTGCCCTCCACCACCGGGCCGGACACGCCGAACAGACCTTGCAGGCGCGTGGAGGTGGCGACCATCGAGCCCTTGGGAACCTGCCACATCAGGACGGAGAACTCGTCGAACTTGCCGAACACCAGGGCGACATTGCGCGGGCTCGTCGGGGTGGCGGTGGCCGGGGCGCCCAGCAGGCCAGGGGTCGTGCCCTCCAGGACGATGGACCGATAGCCGTCGGGCTGGTCCGCCGCGGCCGAGAGCACGGCGCCGGCGCCGAGGCTGTGGCCCTCCAGCCCGATATTGCCGCGATCAACTTCCGGGCGGGACTGGAGATAGCGCAGGGCCGCAGGCCCGCCGAAGCCCTGGGCGGCCACCGTGGCGCCGGAATAGCCGTGGCCGGTCATATCCATGGCCAGCACCACAAAGCCCCGGCGCGCCAGCTCAATGGCGAAGGGGCTCTGCATCTCGCGGGTGTTGATATAGCCGTGGCTGACCAGCACGGCCGGGGCCGGATGGGCGGCGGTCGCGTTGGGCGGCAGATAGAGCAGGCCGCTCATCACCACCCCCTTGTCGCCCGGAAAGCGGACGTCGGTGACCTTGACCCCACCCGTGGTCTGGACCGCGTGGGCCAGGGCCGCGCCGATCAGGATCACCAGCCAGCCCAAGACGAATAGCCGCCACTTGCCGCGCATGGCCTTCACTCCCCCCAGTGTTTGTTAGGCGGGACTATGGGCGTCACGCGACCTTGCGGGAACCGGCAAAATGGGTCGGCCGAGCTAGAGCTTCACCCCGCGAAGCCTGAGCGCGTTGGCGACGACGCTGACCGAGGACAGGGACATGGCGGCCGCAGCCACCGCCGGCGACAGCACCAGGCCGAAGGCCGGGTACAGCACGCCCGCCGCCAGCGGCACGCCCGCCAGGTTGTAGGCGAAGGCGAAGGTCAGGTTCTGGCGAATGTTGCGCAAGGTCGCCCGCGACAGGATCGCCGCCCGTTCAAGCCCGGCTAGGTCGCCTGACAACAGGGTCACCCCGGCGCTCTCAATGGCCACGTCGGCGCCGGCGCCCATGGCCACGCCCACGTCGGCGGCGGCCAGGGCGGGCGCGTCATTGACCCCGTCGCCGGCCATGGCGACCACGCGGCCCTCGGCCTTCAGCCGGGCGACCACGGCGGCCTTGTCCGCCGGGGAGACCTCCGCCTCGACCTCGGTCAGGCCCAGGCGCTGGGCCACCGCCTGGGCGGTGACGGCGTTGTCCCCCGTCAGCATGACCACGCGCAGGCCCCTGGCCTTGAGGCGGGCAAGGGCGTCAGGCGTCGAAGCCTTGATCGGGTCGGCGATGGCCAGCAGGCCGGCCAGGGCGCCGTTGATGGCGACAAACACCACCGTCGCGCCCTCGCGACGCAGGGCGTCGGCGCGCTCGGCCAGCGGGGCGGGATCGACCCCATGCTCGGCCAGCAGGGCGCGGCCGCCGACCACCACGGCACGGCCCTCGACCCGGCCCAGGACCCCCTGGCCCACGGGAGAGCGGAAGTCCTGGGGTTCAGCCAGGGTCAGGCCTCGGTCCCGGGCGGCGCGGACGATGGCCGCGGCCAGGGGGTGTTCGCTGGCGCGCTCCAGCCCGGCCGAGAGACGCAGCAGTTCGGCCTCGTCGCGGCCGTCGGTGGGGACGACGGCGGTCACCGCGGGCTGACCCTCGGTCAGAGTGCCGGTCTTGTCGACCACCAGGGTGTCCACCGCCTCGAAGCGCTCCAGGGCGGCGGCGTCGCGGAACAGGACGCCGGCCTGGGCGCCCCGGCCCACGCCGACCATGATCGAGATCGGCGTGGCCAGGCCCAGGGCGCAGGGACAGGCGATGATCAGCACACTGACCCCGGCCACCAGGGCGTAGGCCAGGCGCGGCTCCGGCCCGAACAGGCTCCAGCCGACGACGGCGGCGAGGGCGGCGGCGACCACCCCCGGCACGAACCACCCGGACACCCGATCGGCCAGGCGCTGGATCGGCGCCCGGCTGCGCTGGGCCGCGGCGACCAGCTGGACGATCTGGGACAATAGGGTGTCGGCCCCGACCTTCTGGGCGGTCATGACGAAGCCGCCGGTGGTGTTCAGCGCGCCCGCGGTGACGGGATCGCCGGGGGCTTTGGCGACGGGCATGGCCTCGCCGGTGACCAGGCTCTCGTCCACCGCCCCGTGGCCCTCGGCGACGACGCCGTCGACCGGGATCTTCTCACCGGGCCGGACGCGCAGGCGGTCGCCAGGACGGATCTGGTCGACCGCGACGCTCTCGTCGCCTCCGTCGGCCCGGACCCGCAGCGCCGTCTTGGGCGCGAGGTTCAGGAGGGCGCGCAGGGCGCCTGAGGTCTGCTCGCGGGCGCGCAGTTCCAGGATCTGGCCCACCAGCACCAGCACCACGATGACCGCGGCGGCCTCGAAATAGAGCGGCGGCTCGCCATGCATGCCACGGAAGGCGGCCGGGATCATGGCCGGCGCCAACGTGGCGGCGACGCTGAACAGCCAGGCCACCCCGGTCCCCAGGGCGATCAGGGTGAACATGTTGAGGTTGCGGGTGACGACCGAGGCCCAGCCGCGGGCGAAGAAGGGCGCGCCGGCCCACAGCACCACCGGGCTGGCCAGGGCGAACTCGATCCAGGCCAACAGGTCGGGCGCCAGCGGCCAGTGCAGGCCGGTCAGGTGCGGTCCCATCTCCAGCACCAGCAGCGGCAGGGCGAGCGCGCCACCCAGCCAGGCTCGGCGGGTGAAGTCCTCAAGCTCCGGATTCGGCGGCGCCTCGGCGGTGACCAGCTCGGGCTCCAGGGCCATGCCGCACAAGGGACAGGAGCCCGGTCCTTCCTGGCGGATCTCCGGGTGCATGGGGCAGGTGTAGATGGTCCCAGGCGGGGCCGGCGGATCGGGCTCGCGCGGCTCCAGGTAGCGCGCCGGGTCCGCGGTGAACTTCGTATGGCAGCCCTGGGCGCAGAACCGATAGGTGCGCCCCTCGTACTCGGCGAAGGGCTTCTGGGCCTTCCGATCCACCTTCATGCCGCACACCGGATCGATGTCGAAATCCCCGTCGGGCTGGGCGGGGGCGTGGTTGTGATGATGGGCCATGGCGGATCTCCCTGCCCGCCAGATATACCCCCCGGGGGCATATTGCAATTACCCCCCATGGGTATAAGCTTCACCTATGGACCATGCCGCCAAGCCCAAGCTGCTCAATCGCCTGAACCGGATCGAAGGCCAGGTGCGGGGGATCGCCCGCATGGTCGAGGAAGACCGCTACTGCATCGATGTGCTGACCCAGCTGCAGGCGGTGCGCGCGGCCCTCTCCAAGGTGGAGACGGAGATTCTGAAGACCCACCTGGACCACTGTATCGAAGGGGCCATCGTCTCGGGTGACGCTGCGGAACAGCGCAGAAAGGCCGGAGAGCTGATCGAACTGCTCAGTCGAACGGCGCGGTGAAGCGTCGCAAGCAGGGAGGCCCTATTTCCGTCTCCGTTCCGACGTCCAAAGCTGCTAGACGAATGATCAGGGAGAGGAGAGCGGGGCCTTGATGCCGTCACCGACAGTCGCCATTCGCGGCCAGCGCAGCCTGTTGCGCCAGATCCGCGAAGCCTTGGCCGGGGGCGGTCCCGCCCAGGCGCGGCTGGACATGGTCGTGCGGATCATCGCCCGTTCGATGGTGGCCGAGGTCTGCTCGCTCTATATGCGCCGGGCCGTCGGCGACATGGAGCTGTTCGCCACCGAGGGCCTGGATCCCGGCGCCGTCCACGTCACCCGCATGAAACCGGGCGAGGGCCTGGTCGGCGAGATTATGCGCCTGGGCCGGCCGCTGAACCTGTCCGACGCCCCGAACCACCCGGCCTTCTCCTATCGCCCGGAAACCGGCGAAGACCCCTTCCACGCCTTCATGGGCGTGCCCCTGCTGCGCGGCGGCCGGGCCATCGGCGTGCTGGTGGTCCAGAACCGCACCGAGCGGGTCTATTCCGACGACGAGGTCGAGGACCTGCAGATCGTCGCCATGGTGCTGGCCGAGATGGTGGCCGGCGGTGAGCTGGCGACCGAAGGCCCGCTGAACGGCATCGACCTGGCGCCGACCAAGCCCGAGCGCATGAAGGGGGCCAAGTTCGCCGACGGCCTGGCCCTGGGCGTCGCCGTGCTGCACGAACCGCCCGTGGCGCCGTCCCAGCTGCTGGCCGAGGACATCGGCGCCGAGGACGCGCGGCTGAAGACCGCCATCCACGAGCTGCAGGCCCAGATCGACAGCATGCTGGAAGGCCAGCACGGCCTGGTCGAAGCCTCTTACGAGGTGCTTGAGACCTACCGCATGTTCGCCCACGACCGGGGCTGGAACCGGTCGCTGGAAGAAGCCGTACGCAACGGCCTGACCGCCGAGGCGGCGGTGGAGCGGGTGCGCTCGGAGCACCGGGCCCGCCTGGGCCAGGCCCGCGACCCTTACCTGCGCGAGCGGCTGCACGACTTCGAGGATCTGGCCGACCGGCTGCTGCGCCACCTGTCCGGCGACGGGGCCACGGCCCGCGCCCTGCCCGACGGCGCGATCCTGATCGCCCGGAACCTCGGTCCCGCCGACCTCTTGGAATATGACCGCACCAAGCTGAAGGGTCTGTTGCTGGAGGAAGGCTCGGCGGCCAGCCATGCGGCCATCGTGGCCCGCGCCCTGGACATCCCTTGCGTCGGCCGCCTGACCGGCCTGCGCGACAAGGTCAGCGAAGGCGACCCGGTCATCGTCGACGCCGAGACCGGCGAGGCCTATCTCCGCCCGCGTCCGGACGTGGTGAAGGCGCTTCAGGCCCGCCTGGAAGTCCGCCTGCAGCGCCGGGCCGAGTTCGCCAAGCTGCGCGACACCCCGGCCTTCACCCGCGACGGCGCCAAGATCACCCTGCTGATGAACGCCGGCCTGGACGTCGACCTCGACATCCTGGCCGAGACCGGGGCGGAGGGCATCGGCCTGTTCCGCACCGAGTTCCAGTTCATGGTGGCCGAGGAAATGCCCCGGTTCAGCGCCCAGGCCGCGCTCTACGCCCGGGTGATGGACGCCGCCGGCGATCTGCCGGTCACCTTCCGAACCCTGGACCTGGGCGGCGACAAGGTGCTGCCCTATCTTGAGGCTGAGCGGGAGGACAATCCGGCGCTCGGCTGGCGCGCCATCCGCATGGGCCTGGACCGCCCGGCCCTGCTGCGCCTGCAGCTGCGGGCCCTGATCGCCGCCGCCCGCGGCCGGGCCTTGCGCATCATGTTCCCCCTGGTGTCCAGTGTGGACGAGTTCCGCGCCGCCCGCGCCCTGGTGGACACCGAGGTCGCCTGGGCCCAGCGCCGCGGCCGGCCCGCGCCGTCGCGCCTGGACGTCGGCGCGATGATCGAGGCGCCGGCGGTGATCTGGCACCTGGACGCCCTGTTGCCGATGACCGACTTCGTCAGTGTCGGGACCAATGACCTGATGCAGTACCTGTTCGCCGCCGACCGGGGCAATCCGCGGGTGTCGGACCGCTACGACTTCCTGTCGCCGCCGGCCCTGCGCGCCCTGGAGGCGATCCAGCGCGGCTGCGCCGAGACGGGGACGCCGGTGTCGGTCTGCGGCGAGATGGCGGGGCGGCCTCTGGAGGCCTTCGTCCTCACGGCTCTGGGCTTTGAGCGGCTGTCCATGCCGCCGGCCGGGATCGGCCCGGTGAAGCAGATGGTGCTGTCCTGCGACCGGGAGGCCGCACGGCGCGGGGTTTCGACCCTGATCAAGAGCTCGGCCGGCTCGATCCGCAATGAGATCGAAACCCTGGCCCGCAAGCTCTATCTCGCCATCTAGGAGAAGTGGCGGGGGCGCTGTCCCTGCGACGCTCAGGAAAAGCCCGCCAGGGTAGCGTGAACAGCAGAACAGCCACGCTCGCGCGAGGCGCGAATTAACCATTCAGTCCGAAATATTCTATTGATTTCCGATGATTAGCGTGATACTTCAAATATAGAGTTAAGATCCGGCACGTCCGGGTCTTTTTGGGGGCGTAGAGGCGCGTGAGCGCCGACACGGAAGAGCAGGGGTGCGTGTAGCCATGCCGCTCGATACTGGCGGGGTTACGAATCTTCATTTGCCGACGGACTGGGATCGGGATCCCAGCGTCGCAGAGTCCTATATGCCCACCTTGGATTCCGCTCCTGATATTGGCGTCGCGTTGAAGACCGCCCGCGAGTTCCGCGGCCTGTCGCTGCAGGACGTCGCCGACCAGACCCGCATTCGCCGCGCCTATCTGGCCGCCATCGAAGAGATGCGGCTGGACGAGCTGCCCTCGCGGCCCTTCACGATCGGATATGTGCGCGCCTACGCCACGGCCCTGGGCCTCGACGCCGAGGCCGCCGTCGAGCGGTTCAAGGCCGATGAACCGGCCCCGGACGAGCCCCTTCGCGCCCCGGTGGGCGTCCGGCGCGATGGCGATCCGCGCCTGATGACCATGGTTGTCCTCGGCCTGCTGCTGATCGGCGCTGTCGTGCTGTGGAACGTCGCCCAGCGGGCGATGAACGAACAGGCCCCGCCGCCCTCCACCGCCCCGGCCAACGTCGCCGCCACGGTGGCGACCGCCAGCGGCCCGGTGTCCCTGGGCGCGCCGTTGCCGGCGCCGGTCGAGTCCACGACGCCGACCCCCTATGTGACGCCCGGCCTGGAAGCCGCCGCCGCGGCCTCGGGCTCCGCCGACGCCGTGGACGCGGTCCGCAAGGCCGCCGCCAAGAACCCGCAAGCCGAGGCGGTCGATCCGAACGCCCGCCCCATGCCGCAGGTCTTCGCCCCCGACGGCGCCGTCTATGGCGCCCCGGCCAACGCCTCGGTGGTCACCCTGCAGGCCCGCAAGCCGACTTCGCTGATCGTGCGGGGCGCGGACGGCTCGGTCTATTTCGCCCGCCAGCTGGCGGCCGGCGAAGCCTATCGGGCCCCGACCCTGAAGGGCGTCACCGCCGATGTGGTCGAGGCCGGCGCGGTCCAGGCTTTCGTGGCCGGCCAGAGCCGCGGCCTCTTGCCCGTGGGCCTG
The DNA here is from genome assembly GCF_042679085.1 of Phenylobacterium conjunctum. Classification (NCBI taxonomy): domain Bacteria; kingdom Pseudomonadati; phylum Pseudomonadota; class Alphaproteobacteria; order Caulobacterales; family Caulobacteraceae; genus Phenylobacterium; species Phenylobacterium conjunctum. The sequence continues at coordinate 16,034 of NZ_JBHTLQ010000004.1, forward strand.
AACTCGGTGACCAAGCTGGCCGCCACGGCCCCGGCGCCGGTCGTCGCCCCTGTGGCCCCCGCGGCCCCGGCGATCACCCCCGCCAAACCGACGACCGCCGCGCCGCGCTGACATCGAACCGGCCTTGGGTTTTCCCGCGGCTGGGCCTATTTTCCGCACGCCATGACCGTGCAAGATCACACCCACGTCCGCCCGTGGCGCGCCATTGACCGGCGCGTCTCCCGCAAGATCCGCGTCGGCGATGTCGAGGTGGGCGGCGATGCGCCGATCACCGTCCAGTCGATGACCAACACCCTGACGGCGGACGCGGGCGCGACCATCGACCAGATCCGCCGGCTGGAAGAGGCGGGGGCCGACATCGTGCGGGTGTCCTGCCCGGACGAGGACTCCACCGCGGCCTTCTCGACCATCGCCAAGGCGGCCAAGGTCCCGCTCGTGGCGGACATCCACTTCCACTACAAGCGCGGCATCGAGGCGGCCAAGGCCGGCGCGGCCTGCCTGCGGATCAATCCGGGCAATATCGGCTCGCCCGCGCGGGTGAAGGAAGTCATCCAGGCCGCCCGCGACCATGGCTGCTCCATGCGCATCGGGGTCAACGCCGGCAGCCTTGAGCCCCACCTGCTGGAAAAGTACGGCGAGCCCTGCCCCGCCGCCATGGTCGAGAGCGCGCTGGACCACGCCCGCATCCTGCAGGACCACGACTTCCACGAATTCAAGATCAGCGTGAAGGCCTCCGACGTCTTCATGACCGTGGCCGCCTACCAGCAGCTGGCAGAGGCCATCGACTGCCCCCTGCACGTGGGCGTCACCGAGGCCGGCGGCCTGCGCTCTGGCACCATCAAGTCGTCCATCGGCATGGGCTCCCTGCTCTGGGCCGGGATCGGCGACACCATCCGGGTCAGCCTGGCGGCCGATCCGGTGGAGGAGATCAAGGTCGGCTTCGACATCCTGAAGTCGCTCGGTCTGCGCCACCGCGGCGTGAATATCATCGCCTGTCCGTCCTGCGCCCGGCAGGGCTTCAACGTCATTCAGACGGTGGAGACCCTGGAACAGCGGCTGGCCCACATCTCCACGCCCATGAGCCTGTCGATCATCGGCTGCGTGGTGAACGGCCCCGGCGAGGCCCTCTTGACCGACGTCGGCTTCACCGGCGGCGGCAAGGGCGCGGGCATGGTCTATCTGGCCGGGAAGCCGGACCACAAGATGGACAACGACCGCATGGTCGACCACATCGTCGAGCTGGTCGAGGCCAAGGCGGCCGAGCTGGAGAAGGCCCGCGCCGGCCTGCAGGCCGCCGAGTAGGGTTCGGCGAACGGCGCGCAAGAATCTCAAACCTGACGCCCGCGTCACCACTTGCGCGAGCGCGCCCAGCTTGATTAGGTGCCGCCTCCATCAGGGAGAGACATCATGTCCGCGGACGGCAACTGGAAGATCACCATCAACTCGCCCATGGGCGCGCAGACGGTCGATGCTTCGATCAAGACCAACGGTGACACCTTCACCGGCACCACCAAGGGCGCGATGGGCGAACAGGCCGTCGAAGGCAAGGTCGCCGGCGACAAGCTGACCTGGTCCACCGCCATCACCTCGCCCATGCCGATGACCCTCGAGTTCGAAGCCACCGTTTCGGGCGACAGCATGAGCGGCAACGTGAAGCTGGGCGCCTTCGGGTCGGCCTCGCTGACCGGCGTGCGCGCCTAGAGCCTTCGGGTTTAGAAGTTTACGGGAAGGGGCGGAGCGGCCGAGGGGTCGCCCCGCCCCTTTTTGTTGTCTGATCGGGCTCAGCCGTGCCGGCGCTGGCGGCCGCCGGTGCGCAGGAAGGCCTCGGCCTCGGCGGTCAGGGCCCAGCGATAGGCGCCGGGGCCGAAAGGACGGCGGAACAGGGGCTGGACTCCGCCATAGCCGGCGTCGCTGCGGCTGTGAGCGTCAAACACCGCCACGGCGCGGGCGCGCAGGTCCAGATCGGCGCTGTCCTGGCGGCGGTTTTCTTCCAGGCGGGCGATGACCTGATCGCGGTGGGCCGCGCCGCCCAGGTTAAGCAGGGCCTCAGCGATCTCTCCCACCAGGGGATCGATCCGGCTTGCGGAGCGGACCGGACGGCGTTGGGGAGGAAGCGGCCTGGACATGAGGGGAAGCTAATCCCGGCGGGTTGAGTCGAAAACCGGATGCACCGGAGCGGCGTCCGCCTTCACCCGGCAGGCGAGACTATGCTTAATGATGGCCGTCGTGGCCGTCGCCATGCCCATGATCATCGTGTCCGCCCGCCGGCGCCGGCGGCTGGATCCGCGGCGGCGCCTCGGCCAGTTCGCTCCAGCTGCGCTGTTCAAAGCCCTGATCAGCCACCTGCCAGACCAGGTGCACCAGCCGTCGGGCCAGGTCGGGATCGCCGCGCACGCCGCGGCTGGCCTGTTCCTCGGGCGTCCAGGCCAGGCGATCGACGGTGTCCTTGACCGACTTCAGCAGGACCCGCTTCTCGACCAGCTTATGCAGGCGCTGCTTGGGGCTGTAGGTCTTGTAGGTGGTCTTCTTCCACCACCAGACGCCCTCAGTGACGAAGCGGCCGCGACCTTCCGGATCCAGATCATCCAGCAGCATGTCCAACAGGGCGCGAGCGTCGGCGATCACCCCGTGCGGCGGGGCCTTGCCCTCCAGCACCTTGGCGAGCGAGGCCCAGACATATTGGAAACGCGGGGGAAAGTCGGTGGGGACCGCGCTGCTGAAGACCGGCGGCGGCGGTCCGGCCGGCTTATGGGCCGCATGCGGATCGGGCTTCTTGTCCTCGGGCTTGGCGGCGCAGGCGCAGACCAGGACCGTCGCGCCGAGGCCGCACCGGCACATCCCTGGACCAATCATCGGGGCGCCGATCATCTGCGGCGGCGCCAGGGCGTAGGGCTGGACCACCAGCGGCGCGGCCGCTGCGGGCTGGGGCGCGGCCTGTGGCGCAGGCGCGTGCGCGCCGCCCTCATGATGACCCTCCCCACTCATTTCGTCCGCTATCCCCCGAAGCGATCCCCGAAACATGGTTAACGACCATCAAAGCGCGGGCTTGGCAAGGGCTTGCCGCAGCGCAGCGCCACAGCGGCGGCGTACGGCGCGCCTGTAGGCCGCAGGGCGCGAATTCCGCCTGCGCGGGTGACGGCGGCGCGCCCAGGAGCTAGAAGGCCGGCTCGACCAAGGCAGGACCGACGTGAGACTTCCCCAGGCCAGACTAGACCAGGTGCTCGACCGCTTTCGCGAGATCGAGGCGCGCATGGGCGCGGCCACGGACGGGGGCGAGATCGTGCGCCTGTCCAAGGAGCACGCCGAGCTGAAGCCGGTGGCCGACGCCGTCATGTCCCTGGCCAAGGCCCGGGCCGAGGCGCCGGCCCTGGAAGAGATGGCGGCCTCCGGCGACGCCGAGATGGCTGAGCTCGCCCGCGAGGAACTGGCCGAGCTGAAGGACCGGCTGCCCGAGCTCGAACACGAGGTCGCCCTGCTGCTGGCCCCCAAGGACAAGGACGAGAACGCCTCGGCCATCCTGGAAGTCCGCGCCGGCACCGGGGGCGACGAGGCCGCCCTGTTCGCCGGCGACCTGTTCCGCATGTACCAGCGCTACGCCGCCACCCGCGGCTGGCGGGTGGAGATCGATTCCGTCTCCGAGGGCGAAGTCGGCGGCTACAAGGAAATCATCGCCTCGATCAGCGGCGACGGCGTGTTCGGCCGGCTGAAGTTCGAAAGCGGCGTCCACCGGGTCCAGCGGGTGCCGGAGACCGAGGCTGGCGGGCGCATCCATACCTCGGCCGCCACGGTGGCCGTGCTGCCCGAGCCCGAGGACGTGGAGATCGAGATCCGCGACCAGGACCTGCGCATCGACACCTATCGCTCGTCCGGCGCCGGCGGCCAGCACGTCAACAAGACCGACTCGGCGGTGCGCATCACCCACCTGCCCACCGGCATCGTGGTGACCAGCTCCGAGAAGTCGCAGCACCAGAACCGGGCGCGGGCCATGAAGGTGCTGCAGGCGCGCCTGTACGAAATGCAGCGCGATGCGCTCGACACCGCCCGGGCCGAAAGCCGCAAGAGCCAGGTCGGCTCCGGCGACCGGTCGGAACGCATCCGCACCTATAACTTCCCGCAAGGCCGGGTGACCGACCATCGGATCAACCTGACCCTCTACAACCTGCCCAAGGTGATGGAGGGCGAGGCCCTGGATGACGTGATCAATCCGCTGATCGCCGAGGACCAGGCCGCCCGCCTGGCCGCCCTGGAAGACGAATTCAACTAGGCGGACACCCGCCCGAGCCCCGGAGTCGCCGTGACCTCCCTGCCCCCCCAGCCGCTCAGCCCCCTCGATGGCCGCTACAAGTCCGCGGTCACCGGCCTCGCCGACTACCTGTCCGAAGCCGGCCTGAACCGGGCCCGGGTCGAGGTCGAGGTGGAATGGCTGATCGCGCTGACCGACCGGTCGCTGTTCGGCTCCAAGCCGCTCAGCGACGGCGACAAGGCCAAGCTGCGCGCCCTCTACCAGGATTTCGGCCAGGCCGAGATCGACTGGCTGGCCGAACGCGAGGCCATCACCCGCCATGACGTCAAGGCGGTGGAATACCTGGTCCGCGACCGGCTGGAGCAGCTGGGCCTGGGCGCCATCGCCGAGCTGACCCACTTCGCCTGCACGAGCGAGGACATCAATTCGACAGCCTATGCGCTCACCGTGCAGCGCGCCGTCTCCCGCGTGTGGTTGCCCAAGCTGCGCACCGTGACCGAGCTTTTGGCCGATCTGGCGCAGAAGCACCGCGACGCCCCGATGCTGGCCCACACCCACGGCCAGCCGGCCACGCCCACCACCATGGGCAAGGAGATCGGCGTCTTCGCCTGGCGCCTGCAGCGGGTCATCCGCCAGATCGAGAGCACCGAATACCTGGCCAAGTTCTCGGGCGCGACCGGCACCTGGTCCGCCCACCTGTCGGCCGAGCCCGGCGTGGACTGGCCGGCCGTGAGCGGAGCCTTCATCAGGTCCCTCGGCATCGACTTCAACCCCGTCACCACCCAGATCGAATCCCATGACTGGCAGGTGGAGCTGTATGACCGGGCGCGGCATGCGGGCGGCATCCTGCACAACCTGGCCACCGATGTGTGGACCTATATCTCGATGGGCTACTTCACCCAGATCCCGGTGGCCGGGGCGACGGGCTCGTCGACCATGCCGCACAAGATCAATCCGATCCGCTTCGAGAACGCCGAGGCCAACCTGGAAATCGCCGGCGGCCTGTTCGCGACGCTCGCCCAGACCCTGGTGACCTCGCGCCTGCAGCGGGACCTGACCGACTCCACCACCCAGCGCAATATCGGCGTCGCCTTCGGCCACTCCCTGCTGGCGCTCGACAACCTGCAGCGCGGCCTGGGCGAGATCTCCCTGTCGCAGACCGCCCTCGACGCCGACCTGGACAGCAACTGGGAAGTCCTGGCCGAGGCCATCCAGACCGTGGTGCGGGCCGAGATCGTGGCCGGCCGCTCGAAGATCAGCGACCCCTACGCCCTGCTCAAGGACCTGACCCGCGGCCGCCGCGTGGGCGCCCCGGAGCTGGCCGAGTTCGTGCGTGGGCTGGACATCGGCGAGGCCGCCAAGGACCGCCTGCTGGCCCTGACGCCTGCGACCTATGTGGGCCTGGCCTCCCGGGTCGTCGACGAACTCTGACCGCCCGAGGAGCCCATGGACGCTCACGTCGCCGCCCTCTACCGCCATCCGATCAAGGGCTTCACCCCGGAGCGCCTGAACACGGCCGCGCTCAGCGCCGGCGCCTGCTTCCCCAATGACCGTCTGTTCGCCGTGGAGAACGGTCCCTCCGGGTTTGATCCCGCCGCGCCGGCCTATGTGCCCAAGCAGAAGTTCACCGTGCTGGCGGCCATCGCCGAGGTGGCGCGGGCGCGCACCGCCTATGACGACGCGACCGGCGTGATGACCGCCACCGCCCCCGGCCTGCCGGCCTTTTCCGGCCGCCTGACAGAGCCTGCGGCGGCCGAGGCCTTCGCCGCCTGGGTCGGACAGTTGATCGGCGACGAAGCCAAGGGCCCGCTGAAGCTGGTCCAGGCCGACGGCCACCGGTTCATGGACCACCCGCTGGGCCACGTCTCCATCGTCAACCTGGCCAGCGTGCGGGACCTGGAGGCGAAGATGGGCCGTGAGATCGACCCGCTTCGCTTCCGCGCCAACCTCTATGTCGAGGGCTGGCCGGCCTGGGTCGAGAACGACTGGGTGGGCCGCGAGCTGATGGCCGGCTTCGCCCGCGCCAAGGTCTTCAAGCCCATCGTCCGCTGCGCCGCGACCCATGTGGACCCGACGACCGCTGAGCGGGACGCCGACATCGTCAAGGCGCTGTTCGACAGCTACGGCCACATGTTCTGCGGCATCTATATCCACGTCACCGACGGCGGTTCGGTCAGCGTGGGCGACGCCGTCACCACCCCACAAGCCGAGGCCCGAGCATGAGCCTGACCCTTCTGCAGGCCTGGCAGGGCGCCAAGGCCCGGCTGGAAGCCGCGGGCATCACCGGCCCGGTGATCGACGCCCGCCTCTTGGTGGAGGCCGCCGCCGACGCCACTCGCGCCGATATCGTGACCGACCCCTACCGGGCGCTCTCGCCCGAACAGGAAGCGCGGCTGGAGGACTATGTCAGCCGCCGCGCCCGCCGCGAGCCGGTCAGCCATATCCTGGGCCGCAAGGGCTTCTGGAAGATCATGCTGTCGGTGACCAAGGACGTGCTGACGCCGCGCCCCGACACCGAGGTGATCGTCGACGAGGTGCTGAAGGCGTTTCCCGAGGGCATGGCCTTCCAGATGCTGGACCTGGGCGTCGGCTCGGGCGCGATCCTGCTCTCCGTCCTGGCCGAGCGGCCGGCGGCCAAGGGGCTGGGCATCGACATCTCCGAGGACGCCCTGGCGGTGGCCCGCGACAACGCCGCCAATCTGGGCCTGGCGCGGCAGGTGGCCCTGCTGCGCGGCGACTGGACCGCGGGCCTGGGCGACGCGAGCTTCGACCTCGTGGTCTCCAACCCACCCTATATCGCCACCAAGGTGATCGAGACCCTGGACCCGGAGGTTCGGGACCACGAGCCGCGCCTGGCCCTGGACGGCGGTCCCGACGGGCTGGACGCCTACCGGCTGCTGGCGCCGGAGATCCTGCGGGTGCTGAAGCCTGGCGGGGTGTTCGCCGTCGAGATTGGCTATGATCAGAAGGACGCGGTCGAGGCCCTGTTCCGCGACGCGGGCGCGGCCGAGGTGCGGACCGTGCTGGACCTGGGCAATCGGGACCGCGTGGTGACCGGCGTGAAAAACCCCTTGGAAATCCGGCTCTGAATCGCTAATTCAGATTCCTGTCTCCACCCAATTCGCCGGTGCTTCAGGTTTCGGACCCCAGGGAACAGGGATTCGACGACCGCTCCGGCAGGCGCACCGTTTGCAAATGTGCGCGCCTCAAGCCCGGGCGGACGACGGGGAACACTTACGTCTTCAACACGAGATTGCTGGGCCCGACGCCCAGGCATGGCGAAGGAACAGGCCGCGCGTATCCGCTTAGGCCCCAGAGCGCCCAGATGGTTAGCAAAGAATGAGAGATTTCAAGGGTATGAAGCGTCAGCGCGGCCGCAATCGCGGCGGCGGCGGCGGGGGTAAGCCCCAGCAGCAGAACGCGAACCGGGCCTTCGATTCCAACGGGCCGGAAGGCGTGAAGGTCCGCGGCAACGCCCAGCACGTCTTCGAAAAGTACCAGCAGCTGGCGCGCGACGCCGGCACCTCCGGCGACCGGGTGCTCGCCGAGAACTACCTCCAGCACGCAGAACATTATTTCCGCACCATCCGGGCCATGCAGCCGCAGCGCCCGGCGAGCGAGATCCTGGGCCGCGACCAGTTCGTGTCCGGCTTCGACCTGGACTTCGAGGACGAGAGCGGCGGCCAGGCCGCCCCCGCCGAAGCCGAGGCCGATGGCCAGCCGTCCGAGGGCGAGACCGAGGGCCGCGAGCGCAACAACGGCTGGCGCGACCGCGACGACCGTGGCGACCGCAACCGTGACCGCGACCGGGATCGTGACGACCGCCCGCGCGGCGACCGCGACGACCGCCCCCGTGAAGACCGCCAAGGCCGCAATCGCGACCGCGACGACCGCTATCGCGATGATCGCCCCCGTGATGAGCGTCCCCGCGAAGACCGCGCCCGTGACGACCGTCCCCGGGACGAGCGTCCGCGCGAGGACCGCAACCGCGACCAGGGCGACGACCGTCCCCGCAATCGCGACCGCAATGACCGCTATGAGGGCGGCGGCCGCCGGGATCGCTGGCGGGACCGCGATGACCGTCCCCGTGAGGAGCGCGCCGATCCGCTGGCCGTGGTCGAGCCCCAGGCCCAGCCGCTGGTGGCGGTTGAGGATCGCCCCTCCCCCGTCCTGCGCGACGAAGACGGCGGCGAGAGCCACGCCCCCGCCTTCCTTCAGGCCAAGCCGCCCCGCGCGCCCGCGCCTGAGGCCGCCGCCGGTGACGAAGACGGCGCCGCCAAGCGCCCGCGCCGCCGCCGCGCCCCGCGCAGCTTCGAAGGCGGCGCCGCGCCGGAGAGCGAAGAGGCCTGAGGCTTCGGCTAGCCAGGTATGAAAAAGCCCCCGCGGGTGACCGCGGGGGCTTTCTTCTTAGGGCCTTGCGGATCCACGCGGTCGGGGGGCGTCTCGCGGGATCGGGACCCTAGAACCGTCAGAAGCTGTAGCCGACACCGATCCGCAGGCTGCGGCCCGGCAGCGGGGCCAGGTCCTTCAGGAACGAGGCGTGCTCGCGCGCCTGGGAGTCGGTCAGGTTGCGGCCATCGATCAGGATCTTGAAGTCCTGGTTCTTGAGCGGGCGGAAGACCAGCGAAGCGTTCAGCATCTCATAGCTGTCGGTGGGCAGCTCATGCTCGGCCACCCGGTTCTGGTCCGCCACGTGGCGCAGCTCGAGCTTGCCGGTCCACCAGCCGCCCTCGAAGATCGCCCGGCCGGTCACCGACCAGGGCGGCACCCGCGCGGCGGGGCCCAGGTCGGTCTCGCCATGCACATAGTCGGCGCCGCCCTCGAAGGTCAGGCTGCGCTCGCCGTCCTGCCAGAACAGGTAGGAGACCTCGGCCTCGGTCCCGTAGAACTTGGCCTCGGTCTGGACGAAGTGGAACACGTCGAGGCCGCTGCCCGCGTCCACCGCGCCGGTGCGGTAGAGGTCGATGAAGCCGTCGTACTTGGTCACATAGAGGTGCAGGTCGGCGTTCCAGCCACCGGCATTGTAGTGCAGGGTCGCATCCGCGGCGTAGGACACCTCGTTGTCCAGCTTGGTGTCGCCGACCTCATAGGCCAGGGTCGCCGGGTGCGGGCCGTCGGCGAACAGTTCCTCCTCGCTAGGCGCGCGGCTGGTGCGCGACAGGGCCAGGCCCAGGAACCAGCCCTCGGCCGGTCGGACAAAGGCTCCCAGCGAAGCCGAGACATTGGTGAAGTCCGCCTTGCCGGCCAGGCTGTCCAGCTTGCGCTGATCCAGGCGCAGGCCGCCTTCGACACCCCAGCTGTCCTTGTCCAGGCGTTGCAGGGTGAAGACGCCGGCCTCGGTGATCTTGGTGCGCGGCACCAGGGCCTCGTCGCCGATGGCGTCGAAGTCACGCTTCAGGGCCTGGACGCCCACCGCGCCCTGCCAACCGTCCTGGGCGCGCTGGATGAGCTCGACGCGGGCCTCCCAGCCGTCGGACAGGAAGGTGGTGCCCGGATCCGGGCCCTCGAACTCCGTGTGGGTATAGTCGGCGTAGCCGGCGGCGAACTTGATCTTGTCGAAGGGACCGAGGTCGACGTTCAGCGCCCCGCGGGCGTCGTAACGGGTCTGCTTCAGCCGGATCGAGACCGGATCAGCCTCTTCGGTCGGAACGCCATAGGTGGTCTCGGTGCGCTTGGCCGCCAAGCCGATGAAGCCCGCATCGCCGGTGTAGCTCATGCCCGCGCCATAGGCGTCCAGCTTCAGGGCGGTGTTCGCAACCTTGCTGTCATCGCCGCCCAGGAAGTCCTCGCCGTCCTCAGCCGCCAGCCGCGCCGACTTGGCCGGGACCGGGATGCTGTAGTCCTTGCTCTCCTTGTGGACCCCGTCGATCGTGAAGTTCCAGGGGCCGGTCCCGGCCTTCAGGGCGCCGGAATAGCTCTGACCCTTGTCCACGGTGGAGCCATCGGCCAGGACGCGGCCATGGACGCCGTCCACCGGCTGGTCCGGAATGCGGTCGTCGATGATATTGACCACCCCGCCGATGGCCGAGCCGCCATAGGCGAGCGCCGCCGGACCGCGCAGCACCTCGATGCGCTCGGCCTCCTGCGGGTCGGTGGCCACCTGGTGGTCGGGGGACAGGGCCGAGGCGTCGATCTGGCCCACCCCGTTGGTCAGCACCATCACCCGAGGGCCGGACAGCCCCCGGATCACCGGGCGGCTCGCGCCGGGACCGAAGAAGGTGGAGCGCACGCCCGGCATGCCGTTCAGCACATCGCCCAGGCCGCCCGAAGGCGCCTGGTCCAGATCGTCGCGCTTGACCACGTCGACGCTGGTGGTGGTGGAGTCGATGGAGACTACATAGGGCGCGCCCGTGACCACCAGTTCGGAGACGGCGTTGGGCGTCCCGGCCTCTTCGGCGGCGTGGGCGGCGCCTGTGGCCAGGGACAGGGCGGCCGCGCTGGCGGCGGCGAACAGGGCGGTGCGACGCATGAAAGTCCCCTGCAGAGGGGTTGAAAACCGCACCCTCTGTTATGAAATAACACTAAGGGATCGTTATGAGATAACATAACCAGCCGTCAAGCCCGGATACGCCTTCGGTTGCGGGAAATCGCGGAGACGAGTAGCCAATGGACATGGGAGCCGACTGTCATCACGCCGAGGGCGCACATCCGGGCCTGAAGGGCCAGGCTCTCAGCCACGCCCTGGTTGAGGCCGAGCGCCGCTGCGCCGCCACCCAGGAGCGCCTGACCGCCCCGCGCCGCCGGGTGCTGGAGCTGTTGCTGGAGGCCAATGGCCCGTTGAAGGCCTACGACCTCATCGCGGCCTTCGGCGCCCATGGCGAACCGGCCAAGCCGCCCACCGTCTATCGCGCCCTGGAGTTCCTGGAGCGCCTGGGTTTCGCCCACCGGATCGAGAGCCTGAACGCCTATGTGCCCTGCCGGCTGGACGGCCAGGGCCACCGGGCGGCCTTCGTGATCTGCGAGTGCTGCGGCGCGGCCGAAGAGTTCGAACCCGACTTCGACGCCCAACTCGCCGCCGCCGCCCCCTCCCGCTACGCCGTCCGCGCGGTGACTCTGGAAGCGCGGGGGCTGTGTCCGGCGTGTCAGGGCTAGAGAGCTTGGCCTAGGCGGGCTGTTTGTCCACGAACCACACGAACCCCACGAACAAGCCCGCCCCAAATCCCGCTCATCCCGGCGAAGGCCGGGACCCAGGTGAAGTCCAGGGCGTCCGAACTGTGATCACCAGCGCCATATGATCTGGACCCCGGCGTTCGCCGGGGTGAGCGGGTCGGGGATGAGGTCCGTTCGTGTGGTTCGTGTGGTTCGTGGACAGTCTGACGGCTCAGCCCCGTGCATTGCAGCCGCCGCCAGCGTACCCTGTCCCCACCCCTTCAACCGAGCCCCTCCGCGACCCCATGATCGAGATCCGCCCCGGCCTCTCCCTGGACGAGAGCGAGATCGTCGAGCGGTTCATCCGCGCCGCCGGGCCGGGGGGCCAGAACGTCAACAAGGTCTCGACGGCGGTGGAGCTGCGCTTTGACGTGCGCCGCTCGCCCTCCCTGCCCAATGAGGTGGCGATCCGGTTGATGAAGCTGGCGGGGCGCAGGCTGACCCAGGACGGCGTCCTGGTGCTCACCGCCATGACCCACCGGACCCAGGAGCGGAACCGGGCCGAGGCCCTGGAACGGTTGGTCGAGCTGGTCCGCAAGGCCGCCGAGCCCCCGCCGCCGCCGCGCAAGAAGACCAAGCCCACCCTCGCCTCCAAGGTCCGCCGGGTAGAGGCCAAGGTGCGGCGCGGCGGGGTCAAGGCCGGCCGCGGCAAGGTGCGCCACGACGACTGACGAGAGGCGGCAATGCCCAGAGCTGGGCGCCGCTCGCCGAACATGCTCATCGAAGACCTTGGCGCGCGCGCGTCAGCGGGCCTATGGTGACCGCCATGAAACGGACCGTCCGCCTCGCGCTCGCCTCGTCCCTGCTCCTGGCCGTCGCCGCCTGTGAGACCGCCGCGCCGCCGCCGCCCCCGCCGCCTCCGGGCAATGCGGGCCCGCCCTCGGCCAATGTGTTCCGCCCGGCGGACTTCTCCTGGTCGGCGGTGCCGGGCAAGGGGCGCATCGACGGCAAGCTCGCCTTCCGCAATGGCCAGGTGACCTATAGCTGCGCCGGCGCCGGCGTGATCCTGACGCCGGAGACCCTGTGGACCCGGCGGCGGATGACCATCCTCTACAATTCGCCCAACGCCGCGGCTCTGCCCGCCGACGAGGTTCGCGCCCGCACGCCGTCCGCGCCCAATGGCGACTATTCCGCCTTCGTGCGCCGGACCACCTGCGATGCGAACAACCGCTTCAACTTCCAGGGCCTGGCCAACGGCGCCTGGTTCGTGATCACCGTGGCCAAGCCCATCGGCGGCGGCGTCCCCGACATGGCCATCATGCGCCGCGTCGAAATCCGCGCCGGCAAGGCGGTCAACGTCGAGCTCTAGATATCCTCCCCCGCTAGCGGGGGAGGAGCTTAGAGCCCTAGTGCACCCGGGCCTTGCCGATGGCCAAGGCGTCCGCCTCGGCGTCCACGGCGATGACCGAGCCGTCCTCCAGGTCGCCGGCCAGCAGCTTGCGGGCGATGGGGTCGACCAGTTCCTTCTGGATCACGCGCTTCAGCGGGCGCGCGCCATAGACCGGGTCGTAGCCTTTGTCCGCCAGCCACTGCAGGGCGGCGGGCTGCAGGGCGATGGACATGCGCCGGTCGGCCAGCAGCTTTTCCACCCGCTGCAGCTGGATCCGGACGATGTTGTCCATCTCCGCCCGGCCGAGACGCTTGAACAGGATGATCTCGTCGATCCGGTTCAGGAACTCGGGCCGGAAATGGTGGCGGACCACGTCCATCACCTGCGGCCGGACCTCTTCGACGTCGTCGCCCTCGCCCTGGGCGGCCAGGAACTCTGACCCAAGGTTCGAGGTCATGATCAGCAGGGTGTTGCGGAAGTCCACCGTGCGGCCCTGGCCGTCGGTCAGGCGGCCGTCGTCCAGCACCTGCAAGAGCACATTGAAGACGTCCGGGTGGGCCTTCTCGACCTCGTCGAACAGAACCACCTGGTAGGGCCGGCGGCGCACGGCCTCGGTCAGGGCCCCGCCCTCGTCATAGCCGACATAGCCGGGAGGCGCGCCGATCATGCGGCTGACCGAGTGCTTCTCCATGTACTCGCTCATGTCCAGGCGGGTCACGGCGGTCTCGTCGTCGAACAGGAACTCGGCCAGGGCCTTGGTCAGCTCGGTCTTGCCCACGCCCGTCGGGCCGAGGAACAGGAAGGAGCCGATGGGCCGGTTGGGGTCCTGCAGGCCGGCGCGGGCCCGGCGCACGGCGTCGGAGACCGCGACCAGCGCCTCCTCCTGGCCGACCACGCGGCCGCGCAGGGCGTCCTCCATGGCCAGCAGCTTCTCGCGCTCGCCCTCCAGCATCTTGTCCACCGGGATGCCGGTCCAGCGGGAGACGACCTGGGCGATCTGCTCGGCGTCCACCACCTCGGGGCTGACGGCGTCCTGGCTGGCCTTGGATTCCTCCTCGGCCAGGCGGCGCTCCAGCTGCGGGATCTCGCCATAGGCGATCTCCGAGGCCCGCTGCAGGTCGCCGGAGCGCTGGGCGGAGACCAGCTCGGCGCGCAGACGGTCCAGGGCCTCGCGGGCCTGGGCGGCGGAGGAGACCTTCTCCTTCTCAGCCCGCCAGCGGGCGGTCATGTCTTCGGACTGGCCTTCCAGGTCGATCAGCTCGTCCTCGAGCTTTTCCAGGCGCTGCTTGGAGGCGGCGTCGCTTTCCTTGGTCAGGGCCTCGCGCTCGATCTTCAGCTGCACGATGCGGCGGTCGATCTCGTCCAGCTCTTCCGGCTTGGAGTCCACGGCCATGCGCACCCGGCTGGCGGCTTCATCGACCAGGTCGATGGCCTTGTCCGGCAGGAAACGGTCAGTGATGTAGCGGTTGGACAGGGTGGCGGCGGCGACGATGGCGCTGTCGGAGATGCGCACGCCGTGGTGCACCTCGTACTTCTCCTTCAGACCACGGAGGATCGACACCGTGTCCTCGACGGTAGGCTCGGACACGAACACCGGCTGGAAGCGTCGGGCGAGGGCTGCGTCCTTCTCCACGTGCTTGCGGTACTCATCCAGCGTGGTCGCGCCGACGCAGTGCAGTTCGCCGCGGGCCAGGGCGGGCTTGAGCAGGTTCGAGGCGTCCATGGCCCCGTCGCTCTTCCCGGCGCCCACCAGGGTGTGCATCTCGTCGATGAACAGGACGATGGACCCTTCGGCCTGGGTGACCTCGTTCAGCACCGCCTTCAGACGCTCCTCGAACTCGCCGCGGTACTTCGCCCCGGCGATCAGGGCGCCCATGTCGAGGGCGTGCAGCTGCTTGTCCTTCAGGCTTTCGGGCACGTCGCCATTGACGATGCGCAGGGCCAGGCCCTCGACGATGGCGGTCTTGCCGACGCCGGGCTCGCCGATCAGGACGGGGTTGTTCTTGGTGCGGCGCGACAGGACCTGGATGGTGCGGCGGATCTCCTCGTCGCGGCCGATCACGGGATCCAGCTTGCCGTCGCGGGCGGCCTGGGTCAGGTCGCGGGCGTAGCGCTTGAGGGCGTCATAGCCTTCCTCGGCCGAGGCGCTGTCCGCGGTCTTGCCCTTGCGCAGGGACTTGGCGGCCTCTTCCAGGGCCGCGGCGTTGGCGCCGGCGTCCTTGATGGCCTTGGCCGCGTCGCCGCCTTCCTTGGCGATGGCGATCAGCAGGCGCTCGGTGGTGACAAAGGCGTCGCCCGCGGCCTTGGCGCCGGCCTCGGCCTCGGCGAACACGCGGGCCGTCTCAGGCGCCATGTAGAGCTGGCCGGAGCCGCCCTCGACCTTGGGCCGCTTGGTGAGCAGGGCGTCGGCGGCCTGGTCGGCGGCGTCGGGACGTCCGCCCGCGCTCTGGATCAGGGCGCGGCTTAAGCCATCCTTTTCTTCCAGCAGCACCTTGAGCAGGTGCTCGGGCGCGAGCTGCTGGTGACGGCGGGCCAAAGCGAGGCTCTGGGCCGACTGGACGGCCTGTTTGGCGCGGTCGGAATAGACGTCGATGTTCATGGTGTCCCCTGACTAGGCGGAATAGCCGGGGAAGCCTTGATCAAGCGCAACCCCTGCAGCCTCGATGTAGTGTGGCCGTTGGGACACACAAGAGACCAGGACCGGATCTTTTGCGCCTCAGGACAGGCTGCGGACCACATCAGCCAGCAGGTGCGGGTCGATGGGCTTGGACAGGATCGGCGCCCCGCTGAAGGAGGCCGGCACCCCGTCGCGGCCATAGCCGGTGATCCAGGCGAAGGGCATCCGCCGCTGGCCCAGGATCGTGGCGGCCTGGAACGAGGTCTGGCCGCCGCCCAGGTTCACGTCGAGCAGGGCGAAGTCCACATCGCAGGTCTGGGCGAAGTCGGCGGCCTGGGCGGCGTTGGAGGCCACCAGGGTCACCTCGCAATTGAGCTCGGCCAGCAGGTCCTGGATCAGCATGGCCACCATGGCCTCGTCTTCCACCACCAGAACCCGGCGCGCGCTCATAGGGGCGCTCCGACCACGGTGCGGATCACGCAGACCAGGCCATCGGTGCGGAAGTCCAGCCGGACCTCGCCGGACAGGTCCGAGGCCAGGGCCTCCATCATCCGCAGGCCGAAGCCATGTTCCACAGGGGCGGTGACGGCGGGTCCGCCCTGCTCCCGCCAGGTCAGGATGAGGTCCTGGCCCGCGGTTCCCCCCGCCCAGCTGATCGAAACCTGCCCGCCGCCGGCCAGGGCGCCGAACTTGCCGGCGTTGGTGAACAGCTCGTGGAGGATCAGGGCCAGGGCCACGGCGGGCTTGGGCGCCAGCCAGGCCGATGGGCCAGAGCAGGTCGTCGCGCCGCCCGCGCCATGCGCTTCCACCGCGGCGGCGACGATATCGGTCACGGCCGCCCCCTCCCAGCTCTCGCGGGTCAGGATGTCGTGGGCGCCGGCCAGGGCGACCAGGCGCTTGTTCAGGGCCAGGGCCGCTGCCCGCGGCGTTTCGGAGTTGCGCAGGGTCTGCAGGGCGATGGCCTGGACGGTGGCCAGGGTGTTCTTCACCCGATGGTTCAGCTCGTTGACCATCAGGCGCTGTAGCTCGCGGACCCGGACATCCTCGGTCACGTCGCGCAGGATGCCGGTGAACAGCCGCTCGCCGTTCTGGCGCCACTCTGTGATCGACAGCTCCAGGGTGAAGGTCGAGCCGTTCTTGCGCACCCCGGCCACGGCCCGGCCGGACCCCAGGATGCGGCGGACGCCGGTCTCGCGCTCGCCGGTGGGGGATCGTACATCGCGATAGGGCGGAGCCATGATGTCGCGGACGTTGCAGCCCTGCATCTCATCGCCGCGATAGCCGAACAGGCGGGCCGCGGCCGGGTTGCAGGCGCGGATGACCCCGTCGTCGTCTATGACGACAATGGCCTCGATCGCGGTTTCGAAGATGGTTCGAAAAAGACAGGCCTCGCCGTGCAGGCCGAGATCGTCGTCGATCTCCGACACCGGCTCCAACCTCGCCTCCCGCGCGAATTCCCCATCCTGGGTCAACTGAATCCGAGATAGGGGGCGGAGTAAAGCGCCACCGCGTCAGAGCGCGTGATTAGGTCCTGCGGTCTACCTTCGGTCGCAGGCCGGACTGCGGCATGGCCAAGCTTGAGTTGAGCCCGGCGAGCCGGCCGCGCACCTGGCCGAATCGCGCGCCGCAAGCCGCCCGCGCGCATTCTGGCCTCCTCGCCTACTGCCGGCCCATCTCCGCCTCGCCCAGGGCCTCGCCGTCCAGGTCCTGCTCCGGGTCCATGGTCACCACAACCTGCCGCAACTTGCCCGTGAAGCTGAACGGAGCGGCATAGTCCGCCACCGGGCTACCCCGGTCGCGGCCGATGTCGAGGCCCGACCACGAGACGAAGGTGGTGAAGCCGAGCTTGGTCGCCACCTGGCCGGCCGGCTGGCCGTCCACCAGCAGGGTGAAGGTCCGCTCCGCTCCCTGCGCCACCGCCACGCCCAGCTTGTGCGGGCCGGGCGGGATGACGGCCTCGGAGCTCACCGCCACCTTGGCCCCGCCGACGTTGATCACGTGGTGCAGCCGGCCCTCGCGCAGGAACAGGCTGTAGCCGCAGGTGGCGTCGCCATGGGCCAGGATCACGCCCTGCGCCCCGTCCGGCGGGATCGTCAGGTCGGCCTCGATCCGGTAGCTGCGGCTGCGCACGTCCGGCGCCACGTCGGACGGCAGGTGCCCCATGCCGCGATGGAAGACGAAGCGCTTGCGCGGCCCATGATAGCGCTGGGCGTTGTCGGCGAAACGCGGTCCGAACCGGTCGTCCAGGGGCAGGACCTTGGCCGCTTCCGCCTCCGCCCACCACGCCTCGACCAGGGCCTTCAGCCGCTCCGGCTCGCGCTGCGCCAGGTCGTTCGTCTCCGAGACGTCGGCGTCCAGGTGATAGAGCTCCCAGACATCGTCGTCGAAGGACTTGCCGGGCGGGTGGAAGGCCACCGCCTTCCAGCCGTCCTTCCACAGGCCCCGGTGGCCGAACATCTCGAAATACTGCGCCCGGGTCCGGGCCGGTGCGGCCGCGTCGGTCAGGCTGGCGGCGAAGCTCTCGCCCTCCAGGGCCATCTGCGGCACGCCCCAGACGTGCGCCGGCGGCTCCAGGCCCAGCAGATCCAGCACCGTGGGGACGAAGTCGCTGGCGTGGGCGAACTGGGTTCGCAGCTCGCCCCTGGCCGGCAGGCGCTTGGGCCAGGAGATGACCAGCGGGTCACGGATGCCGCCCCCGTGGGTGTTCTGCTTGTAGCGGCGCAGGGGCGTGTTGGACGCCATGGCCCAGCCCCAGGGGAAGTTCGAATGGGTGTCCGGCCCGCCGATGTCATCGATCCGGGCGATCTTCTCGGCCAGGGGCTCGGGCTTCATGTTGTAGGGGCCCATGGCGTTGATCATGCCCAGGGGCCCGCCCTCCTGGCTGGCCCCGTTGTCGGACAGCACCAGGATCAGGGTGTCCTCGCGCAGGTTCGCCTGGTCGAGGAAGGCCACCAGCCGGGCCAGGTGCTGGTCGGCGTGATCGAGCATGGCCGCATAGGCGCTCTGCAGACGGACGAACAGGCGCTGTTCGTCGGGGCTGTGCTCGGCCCAGGCCTTCACCCCGTCATTGCGCGGCGGCAGGACAGTGTCCGCGGGCACGATCCCCATGGCCTTCTGCCGGGCCAGGCGCTGCTCGCGCTCCACGTCCCACCCGTGGGCGAAGACCGCGTCATAGGACTTGATCAGTTCGGCCGGCGCCTGGTGCGGCGCATGGCAGGCGCCGAAGGCCAGCCAGGCCAGCCAGGGCGTATCCGGCGCATCCGCCGTATGGTCGGCGATATAGCGGATGGTCTGGTCCACCAGGTCGGCGGTCAGGTGATAGCCGGCCTCGAACCCGCCATCCGGCGGATCGATGGGGGTGTTGTCCCGCACGAGCTCCGGCGCGTACTGGTCGGTCTCGGCGTCCATGAAGCCGTAGTAGCGGTCAAAGCCCCGCCCCAGCGGCCAGCCGTCGAACGGCCCGGTCGGCCCGGTCTCGGTCAGCGGCGTCGCGTGCCACTTGCCCACCATGTAGCTGCGATAGCCGTGGGCCTTCAGCATCTCGGGCAGGGTTCCGGCCTCGCGGGCGATCTTGCCGCGATAGCCCGGATAGCCGCTGTCGAAATTGGCCAGGCACCCCATGCCCACCGAATGGTGGTTGCGCCCGGTCAGCAGCGCCGCCCGCGTGGTCGAGCACATGGCCGTGGTGTGGAAGCCGGTATAGCGCAGCCCCTGCCCCGCCAGGGCGTCGATGGTCGGCGTGCGGATCGGCGAGCCATAGCAGCCGAAGTCCGAGAACCCGACATCGTCGAACAGCACCACCAGGATGTTCGGCGCGCCCTTGGGCGGCGTCACCGGATCCGGCCACCAGGGTTGGGAGTCCGCCAGGGTCCGCCCGATCTTCGCCGCCATGACCTGCTCCCGTCCCGCACAAGTTATTGGCACGAAAACTGCCAGTTAGGCGGCGGGTCTGGCTAGAGGTCAGTTGGGCGGATTGTGCTTTTCCAGGAAGGCGACCAAGGCGGTCAGCGCCGCCTTGCGCGTCTCGCCGCGCGAAAGCCAGTGGTCCTCGTCCTTGAGACTGATGAACTCCGCTGGCCGACCGGCCGCAAGGAAAGCCTTAGCAAGCCGCTCGGATTGCTCAGGCGCCACCACCGTGTCCTCGGTTCCGTGCAGGAGCAATAGGGGCGCGGAGCCGGCAACAGGCGTCGGCGCCGGGGCCTTGATCCGGACACCAGCGGGGTCCTCGGCACCGACGCTGCGCCCCCAGGCCCGGTAAGTCGCGGGCGAACGGCGCGAGGACAGCCAAGCCAGATGCGCCGCCGGATCGGTGACGCCGCCAACCGCCGCGGCGCACCTCACTCCACCTGCTGTGACCGCTGCATAGGCGCCAACCCCGACCCCAACGACACAGGCCCGCCCGCCATCTGCGAGGCCGGCCGCCTTTACGGCTGCGAGGCCATCAGCCACATCGTCCTTCCATCGGGACCAACGCCCATAGCCCGCGCGGTACAGATCGCCCCCTAGACCCGCCGTGCCCGGATAGTTGATCTGGAGCACAGCATAGCCCCGGCTTGCGAGGCCCTGCGCCATCCACTCAAAGCCAGGTTCATCCCGCTCGTTCAGGCCGTCGTGCAACAGGACCACCACCGGCGCGCCGGGCTTGGCGGCCGTCAGGAAGCCACCTAACTGGAGACCGTCGCGGGTGGCGTAGCTGAACGGCTTGCGCGGTGCGATGTCTGCCGCCTTTAGCTCGGGATAGAGGTCACCAATCCACTTCGAAGTCTTGGCGTCGAAATCCACAAGCGCATAGGCCGGCCCAGTCGTCGGCGAGTCCACCCGCACCACGAGCTTGCGGTGGCTGTCGTTCCAGGAGACGACCTCGACCCGATCTCCTGGATAGGCGGCCTGCGCCGCGCGCCAAATCGCCTGGTCGCGCGGAGACGCCATCGCATAGTCGATCTGGGCGGCTGACGTGGACACGAAACCCAACAGCACATCGGTGCGAGGATCGAGCACTGGCCGCGCCCCAGGGCCGGGCGCCCCGACGGGCTTCACCTCACCGCTGTCCATCAGAACCTGACTGAACACAGCCTGCCCTTCAGACCGCTCCTCAATCAGGGGCGAGCGCCCGTCCGCGCTGAGGCCGGCAAGCCAGGGACGGTCGATGGGCGCAATCCGGCTCACGACCTGATCCCACACGCCGTTCCGCAACACCTTCAGGGTCCACCGTCGCGACTGCGCCGCGAATTCGGTTTCGGCGAGCGGCTGTCCATCTTGTCCGACCAGCCAACCATCGGTACCCGGAAAGCCTTCCTTGAAGGCGCGTGCGAAGCCGAGTTTCAGGCCGATTCGCCACAAGCCGATGCGGGCGCCATTGTCGCCGAACATCAGGTGATCCATCAGCAGAGTAGTCTCGCCATCGACCGTCCGCACGGAAGGCAGGCTGAACAACACGGCACTTTCCGTGTCGCGGAGCAGGAACCGGAACGACCGGCTCGAGACGCTGTAGTCATAGAGGTGGGAGAGGTCACCCGGCTCGAAATAGAGGTTGGTCTCGCTGGACGCCCCAGACGCCTGGATTAGCAGGTGGTCATTGTCCGCCCATCGCACGCCCCGCAGCTTAGCGCCTTGGCTATCCAGGACCTGGGTCGCCCCCGTCGCCAGCTCCCGGACCGCGACCTTGCGCTCCGTCCCGTCGGTGACGATCAGGCCCAGGCGCGCGCCATCCGGCGAGATCGCGACATCCTCGATGGCGGGAAGCCGGCCATAGGCCTCAATAGGAGCCGCTGTCGCGGATGCGGCGAACAGGCCGGCGAAAACGCCGGCCAGACTAAAGACTCTACGAAACACGGCAGCCCCCCACGAACTTTCCGGGAGACTGCCGCGCAACTTCAGATCGATCAACCCGAAGTCGTCAAAGCTCGGGCTACTTCTGGGTCGCGTAGAGCTTGACCACCTCGTAGAGGAAGTCACGGCCCTCATAGAGCGAGCGGACGCGGATGCGTTCGTTCAGGCCATGCGTACCGCCGCCGTCCGGATCGCCGAACATGCCCGACAGGCCATAGGTCGGCACGCCCGCGGCGTTGGTGAAACGGCCGTCGGTGGCGCCGGTGGACATGGCCGGCACCAGGGGCACGCCCGGCCACATCTTGGCGGCGACCTTCTCGGCCGGGCCCAGAATGGCCTTGGTCAGGGCCGGCGGCGGGGTCACGGGGCTGGGCTTGCCGACCAGGGTCACCTTCACCGCCGGGTCGGCGAACACGCCTTCCAGTTCGGCGCGGATGGCCTGGATGTCCTCGCCAGGCAGGATGCGGCAATTGACGTTGGCCTCGGCGTGCTGCGGCAGGGCGTTGGGGGCGTGGCCGGCGTTCAGCATGGTGGCCACGCAGGTGGTGCGCATCATCGAGTTGCGGCTGGGGTCGCGGGCCACGATGGCCGCCGCGGCCGAATTGGTCGGGTCCTTGGCGAGCGCGGTCATGGCCGCCCCGGTCTCGCCGCCCTCGATGGGTCCCATGCGCTCAAAGTGGAAGCGGGTGGCCTGGTTGATCTTGATCGGGAAGTCATAGGCGCCCAGCCGGCTGAGCGCCCCGGCCAGGTGATAGATGGCGTTGTCCTTCACCGGCCGCGAGGAGTGGCCGCCCGGATTGGTCACGGTCAGCACATAGTCCTGATAGACCTTCTCGCCGGCCTGGATGCCCAGGAAGACCCGCTCGCCCTTGGCGTCCAGCCGCCCGCCCGCGCCCTCGTTCAGGGCGAACTCGGCCTTCATCACCTCGGGCCGGTTGGCCAGCAGCCACTCGACGCCGTTGAAGCTGTCCGGGCTTTCCTCGCCGCAGGTCAGCGCCAGGCGCAGGCCGCGCCGGGGTTTGAAGCCCTCTTTCTTGTAACGGATCATGTTGTCGGTGAACGACGCCGCCATGGCTTTGTCGTCGCTGGCGCCGCGGGCGTAGAAGTAGCCGCCCTCCTCCACCAGGGTGAAGGGATCGCGCACCCAGTCCGAGCGCTTGGCCTCGACCACGTCGATGTGGGCCAACAGCATCACGGGCTTCAGCTTGGCGTCGGTCCCCGGCAGGTCGGCGATCAGGGCGCCCCAGCGGGCGTCCTGCGGCGGCACGATCACCTGGACGTCCTTGTCCCCATAGCCCGCCGCCTTCAGCCGCGTGGCCATCTTCTCCGCGGCCGCCGTGCAGCTGCCTACCGACAGGGTGGTGTTGGTCTCGATCAGCTCCTTGTAGAGCTCGCGAAAGGCCAGCTGGTCCGGCCGGGGCGCCGTCTGGGCGCTGGCGGAGGTGGCGAGCGCGGCCGCCGACAGGGCGGCGCCGGCGGCGGCGGTGAAGCGGATCATCAAAAGCTCCGAGGTCTGAACTGAGGCGGGACCGTATGGCGCTCAGATAGCCCCGGCAACCCAAGTCGGCATGACGCCGGTCGTCTGACCACCGACGCCCCGAAACCGCTCATCCCGGCGAATGCCGGGATCCAGGTGAAGCCCACGGCGCATGCGGGCAGGCGCCAGATCGGATAACCTTGCGCTCTACGATCTGGACCCCGGCATTCGCCGGGGTGAGCGGCAAAGCTAGTTCACCTTCTTCGCCGCCTTGGCCGGGTCCGGCGGCAGGGGCGCGATGGGCACGCCGTCGTCGACCAGTTTGCGGATCTCCTGGGGCGAGGCTTCGCCATAGATGCCGCGGTCCTCGGACTTGCCCTCGTGGATGGCGCGAGCCTCGCGGGCGAAGGTGTCGCCCACATAGTCGAAGTTTTCTTCCACGTGGCGGCGCACCTGGCCCAGGGCCTCCATCATCATCTGCCGGGCCTGGGGCGGCAGGTCGGGCGTCGTGCGCTTGGTCCCGGCTACGGCGGGGGCCATGATCTGCTTGACCACCGCCTTGGTGGCGCAGACCGGGCATTCGAGCAGGCCGCAGGCCTGCTGGTCGTCATAGTCGGACGACGAGCCGAACCACCCTTCAAACTCGTGCCCGTGCTCGCAGGCGAGGGCGTACTTGATCATCAGACCACCCCAGGCTCCGAGAACGGCCTCGCGTTCTTCAGGTTGGGGATGGCGGCGCGGGCCTTGGCCGAGGCGGCCGGATCGATGTCGACCACCAGCACGCCGGGCTCGTCATGGGCCAGTTCGCCCAGCACCTCGCCCCAGGGGCCGATAGCGATGGTGTGGCCCCAGGTGCCGCGCCGATCCTCGTGGAACCCGCCTTGCGCCGGGGCGAGCACGAAGCTGCCGGTCTCAATGGCGCGGGCCCGCAGCAGCACCTCCCAGTGCGCCTCGCCCGTGGGCCGGGTGAAGGCGGCGGGCGAGGCGATCACCTCGGCCCCCGCCAGGGCCAAAGCCCGGTAAAGGGCCGGGAAGCGCATGTCGTAGCAGATGGTCAGGCCGAGCTTCAGCCCGTCGACCTTGGCTGTCACCGCCCGGTCGCCGGGCTCATAGGTCGCGCTCTCCCGCGCCGTCTCGCCATTGGGCAGGTCGACGTCGAACATGTGCAGCTTGTCGTAGGTGGCGACGATCTCGCCCGACGGCGCGATCAGGGCGGCGCGGTTGGCGGCCTTGCCGTCCTCGCGCTTGACCAGCGCCGAGCCCACCAGGATCGTGACCCCCAGCTCCACCGCCAGGGCCTGCAGGCCCTGCACCACGGGATCGTCGGCCAGCAGGGTGAGCTGCGGCAGCAACTGCTCCCGGTCCTTCTGCAGGATGTTGGTCCCCTCGGGCGTGGCGATGAACCGCGCGCCCTGGGCGGCGGCCCCGCGCACCAGCGGCGCCACGTGCTCAAGGGCGGCGGCATGGCGCGCCGGGGTGCGGGTCTGGATCAGTCCGACACGGTAGGTCATGGCTCACCTAGATGCGCGTCAGGGCGAGCTTTGCAAGAGGGCTCTGCAACCGCCGCCGACGCCGAGCATCCGGCCCACGCCACTTGGGACACAAAGGTCACGAAGAAAGCAAAGACCACAAAGGCGCGCTTTGCGCGCAATCGGTCCAGACATCGACGCCTCCAGATGAAGCGGCTTGGTGTCCTTCGCTTCCTTTGTGTCCTTCGTGTCCTGATACGACCTCGCCTGCGGCGCAGATCATCAGGAGGAAGTCCGACGCCTCAGGCCGCCAGCAGCGGGTCCAGCTCGCCGCGGGCTTCCAGGGCCATCATGTCGTCGCAGCCGCCGATGTGCTGATCGCCGATGAAGATCTGCGGGAAGGTCGCCCGCCCGCCGGCGCGCTGCATCATTTCCTGCTTCTTGGCCGGATCGAACGCCGCCTCGATCTCGTCGAAGGCGACACCCTTCTTCTCCAGCAGCGAGACCGCGCGGATGCAGTAGGGGCAGAAGGGCTTGGTGTAGATGGTGACCTTGCTCATGGCCTTCTAAACGCTGTTGTCCTCGAACGGACTATATGGGGCGGTTCGCCGCCTCTTTCACCCTCGCAATGACGGCCACATCGACGCAAGCCGCGCCGGCGGCCTTCAGGGCCCGCGCGCAGCCTTCCAATGTGGCGCCCGTGGTCATCACGTCATCGATCAGCAGGATGCGCTTGCCCACCACCCTTTTCGCCTGAGAGGCGGGCACGGCGAAGGCCGCCGCCACATTGCGCCGCCGCCCACCGCCGGACTTGCCGCCTTGGGTCTCCGTCGCCCGCACCCGGCGCAGCGCATCGGCCAGATAGGCCTTGTCCCACAGCCGGGCCAGGGGCCGCGCCACCTCCGCCGACTGGTTGAACCGACGCCGCAGCAGGCGGGTGGGATGCAGAGGCACGGGCGCGATCGCATCGGCGTCGGCCAGGAGATCCCGCGCGGCCCGGCTCAGCCAGCGCGCAAACATCGGCGCCAGGTCCGTGCGGTCCGCATGCTTCAACTGCAGGATCGGCCCGCGCGAAGCGTCGTCGTACAGGCACGCCGCGCGCGCCCGATCAAACGCCCGGGGCCTGGCCAGACACGCTGCGCACCGTACGCCTGGCCCTAGGCTGAATTCGAACGGCACGCCACAGCCGTCACAGACCGGATCGTCGAGGAAGGTCACCTGCGCCCAGGCTTCGGCGGACAGACCGCCGGTCAGGGCGCGGGCGCCGCCGTCCAGGGTCATGGGCGGGAGGATGAGGTCGAGCGCGGCCGTCGCGAGGCGTGTCAGGCTGAAGCCTGCAATATGCAACGGCTGCCGTCCGGCGCCAAACTGCCAAGCCTTACCCCTCGCCACCCTCAGTCCTTGCTCGGGCGGTCCAGCCGCCAGTCCAAGGCGAGGCACTCAAAGGTGTCATCGCGCAGATAGAAGAGGAAATGCCGGTGCACCTGCGTGGTGGGGCTGAGTACGGCCCAGTCGCTCGGCAGGTCGCGGTCCGGGTCATCCCCGACGATCTCAAAGAACTCCCCCCAGCGCGGCGCGAGGTCGCTGTAACGGCACTTGCCGCGATACCAGCCCTCATCATTGGTGGGTCCGAGCCGCCACCGCGCGCAGTCGTTGAACACCAAACTCCCGCGCTCACCCTCTAGCGCATCGAAGGCGAAGGCATTGAACTCGAAGTCCAGCTCCACAGTCGCACCGGACACGGTCACGCGTTCAGCGGGGGCGTTCGGCTCCGCGTTCCAGGTTCTATTCAGCTGAAGGAATCTTGGCGACGACACGCTCAAAGGTTGCATCAAGCCTAGGCTGGACGCCAGCGGGATCTCAATGCGACCAATAGTTAACCGCCCGGCTCCTCCAACGGGCTCCTGGCCGAATGCGCTTGAGGAGCTGGCGCAACACTTTCAACCGCGGCCCCGGTTCCCTCCAGCGCCGCGACACGCCATCTTGCGGGTTCATGTCGACGCCCCTCACCCCCCGCATCTTCGACCGCGCCCTGTTGCGCGCCCGGCTGGACCGCGCCGCGGCGACCTATGGCCAGGCCGATTTCCTCAAGCGCCGCGCCGCCGAGGACATCGTCATGCGGCTGGAGACGATCATCCGCGACTTTCCGGCGGCTGTCGATCTGGGCGCCCGCAACGGCGCCTTCGCCCGCGCCCTGGCAGAGAGCGACGCGGCATCCCGCGTGGGCCTGCTGGTCGAGACCGACATCTCACAAGGGATGCTGGCCGGCCGGGCAGGCGTCCGCGTCGCCGCCGACGAGGAGGCCCTGCCCTTCGCCTTCGCGAGCCTCGACCTGGTGGTCTCCAGCCTGGCCCTGCACTGGACCAATGACGTCGTCGGCGCCCTGATCCAGGTGCGCCGGGCGCTGAAGCCCGACGGCCTGTTCGTCGGCGCCCTTTTCGGCGGCGCGACCCTGACCGAGCTGCGCCAGGTCATGCTCGACGCCGAGGTGGAGCTGACCGGCGGCGCCGGCCCCCGCGTCTCGCCCTTCGCCGATCCCAACGACGCCGCCAGCCTATTGCAGCGGGCCGGCTTCGCCCTGCCGGTGGCCGATGTCGACCGGGTGACCGTGCGCTACGACCACCCCCTGAAGCTGATCGCCGACCTGCGAGCCATGGGCGAGACCAGCGTGCTGGCCGAACGCCACCCCCGCCCCCTCACCCGCGCCGTGCTGGGCCGCGCCTTCGAGCTCTATTTCGAGCGCTTCGCGGGCCCCGACGGCCGCATCCCCGCCACCTTCGAGATCCTCACCCTCACCGGCTGGACCCCGTCCTCCATCCAGCAACAGCCCCTCAAGCCCGGCTCGGCCAAAATGCGCCTGGCCGACGCGCTCAACACGGTGGAGCACCCGCTGCCGCGGGAGGAGGGGTGAGTGTCCGGAGTGGATGTCCGCTTCGTCGCCGGCCTGGATGACCACTCGACCTTCCCCGACATCGTGCGCGACGCCGGGTTGGACAAGCGTTTCGGCGTCATCCAGGACACCTATGTCCCCGACTCGCCGGACATGGTGTTCAACGAGACGCTCTGGCTGGCGCTGGTCGAGTTTGTCGGGACCTGGGCGCCGGACGGCGTCCTGACCGCTTGTCCGTCATTGGATCGCATGAAGGAACAGGCCTGGGACACGTTCCAGTCTGCCTGGCTGCTGCGGGCGCCGGAGGACCGCGATCCACCCGACGCCGTGTTCCTGCGCAGGGCGGACAAGCTGGTGCTCGGCCTGATCACCGACCCCTGGTACGCCATCGGGGGCCCGCCCCTCTACCACGACAGCTATACCTATTCGCTCTTCTCAAGCGCGGATCTGGGACCGCAAGTACAAGCGCATCTGAGGCAGGCGAACCTCGGCGGCCAATGGGCGCTGTCGGAGGAGGTCGTGCGGGTCTCACGGGTTCGACCGGGCGCCCAGGAACGGCTGCAGAAGGCCTTCAGTCTCGATTGGCTGAAGCCGCGTCCCAAGGCCTGAGTCCTCCAACCCAGGTCGTCATGGCCGGGCCTGTCCCGGCCACCCATGAACTCCGTTTGAGACGGCTGTGCGCTGGCTGCCCCGCCGCGCTCCAAACCCATCGATCCGGCGCGTATGGGTGGCCGGGACAAGCCCGGCCATGACGAGCGGTGGGGGCGTGGGATGAGCAGGATTGACGCCCGCACCTGATCCCGCACCATCCCAGTCATGGCGCGCACCATCCTCATCTGGGCCGTAGTCCTGGCCGCGGGGGCCTTCGCCCTCCAGTGGCTGGAGGCGCAGTACCTGCTGCGGGTGTTTCCGCGCGAGGCCTATGTGGGGCTGATCGGGCTGGGCTTTGCGCTGGGCGGCCTGTGGGTCGGCTGGCGGCTCAGCCATCGCCCGCCGGCGCCGGCCGCGCCCCTGGCCCCGGATAGTCTCGGGCTCACCGGCCAGGAGCGGAAGGTGCTCGCCGAGCTCGCCGCCGGCCGGTCCAACAAGGAGATCGCCCGGGCGCTCGGCCTGTCGCCCAATACGGTCAAGACCCACCTCGCCAACCTCTACGCCAAGCTCGAGGTCACCCGCCGCACCCAGGCGCTGAACCGGGCGCGGGAGGCGGGGCTCATCCCCTGACCCCCGCGCGCCGCGGAGAGGTGAGACGAATTCACCCTTTCGGGCGATGGCGCCACAGTGGCGCTGGCGACAGGCTCCGGGCCTGCGCAACACAAGGAGCCCGACATGGCCCGCCTCATCCTGACCTATGGCCTGATCTCGGGCCTCATCATTATCGCGGGCATCATCGCGACCCTGCCGCTGGCCCACAGTCCCGGCCATTCGGGCGGGGTTCTGCTGGGCTATCTGATCATGCTGATCGCCCTGTCGTCGATCCTGATGGGCGTGCGCCAGCATCGCGACCGGGTGCTGGGCGGCGCCATCGGCTTCTGGCCGGCCTTCGGGATCGGCCTGGCGATCGCCGCCGTGGCCTCGGTGGCCTATGTCGTCGCCTGGGAGGGCTATCTGGCGCTGACCCACTACCGTTTCATGGGCGAGTACGTGGAACAGACCCTGGCGGCCAAGCGGGCGGCGGGCGTCACCGGCGCGGCCTACGCCAAGCTTGCGGCCGAGCTGGAGGCGATGAAGGTCGCCTACGCCGATCCCGTCCAGCGCCTGCCCATGACCTTCCTGGAGATCTTCCCGGTCGGCCTTCTCGTGGCGCTGGCCAGCGCGGCCCTGCTGCGCAATCCGAAGTTCCTGCCGTCGAAGCCCGCCGGGTGATTTCCCAACCCGTCAAAAAGGCCTAGGTCTCCGGCTCCGTTCCGGAGACCGCCCCATGACCGACACGCCCGCGCCCAAGCCCACCGGCAAGCTCACCCTCTACCTGGTGCGCGGGATCATCGTCCTGATGGGCGTCTTCGTCCTGATCTCGGTGGTCATGAGCCTGATGGTGCGCAGCGCCGGGCCGAGCCCCGCCCTCGTCCAGCAGATGCTCGGCGCCGCCGACCGCTATGAGGTCCGCATCAAGCGCGACACCTACGGCGTGCCGCACATCTTCGGGCCCCGCGACGCCGACGTGGCCTTCGGCCTCGGCTTCGCCCACGCCGAGGACGACTTCATCACCATCCAGGAGACGGCGCTGACCTCGCGCGGCGACCTGGCCGCCGTGGTCGGCAAGTCCGGGGCGGTCACCGACTACCTGGCCCGCGTCCTGCGTGTGAAGGAGACGGTGGACGAGGGCTACGACAAGCTGCCCGCCGATGTCCGCCAGGTGGTCGAGGCCTATGCCGACGGGGTGAACTACTACGCCGCCCTGCACACCGCCCAGGCCGCGCCGGGCATGCTGCCCCTGACCGGCAAGGACATCGTCGCCGGCTTCATCTTCAAGACCCCGTTCTTCTACGGTCTGGACGGGACCCTGACCGAGCTGAACACCAAGGCGGAAGGCCCGGCCAAGAAGCTCCCCGTGGGCTCCAACGGCATCGCCATCGCCCCCTCGCGCTCCGCCGACGGCGCCACGCGCCTGCTGGTCAATTCGCACCAGCCCTATTCCGGCCCCGTCGCCTGGTACGAGGCGGTGCTGGAGAGCGGCCAGGGCTGGCACGTCGCCGGCGGCTTCTTCCCCGGCTCGCCCTTCATGCTGCACGGCCACAACGCGCATCTCGGCTGGGCCAATACGGTCAACAAGCCGGACCTGATCGACGTCTACCGCCTGACCGTGAACCCGGCGAACGAGAACCAGTACAAGCTGGACGGCCAGTGGAAGGCCTTCGAGGTCTCGGACGCGGCCTTGAAGGTCAAGGTGTTCGGCCCGCTCACCTGGACCGTCCACAGGCCGGTGCTGCGCTCAGCCTTCGGACCGGTGCTGAAGACACCCAACGGCGTCTTCGCCATCCGCTACGCCGGCATGGGCGAGATCCGCCAGGTCGAGCAGTACTACCGCCTCGACAAGGCCAAGGACTTGGCCGAATGGCGCGCGGCCATGGCCCTGCAGGCCCTGCCCTCGATCAACTACGTCTACGCCGACGAGAAGGGCAATATCGGCTACGTCTACAACGCCCAGTTCCCCAACCGCACGGCCAAGGCCGACTGGTCCGGGATCCTTCCCGGCGACCGTTCGGACCTGATCTGGAATGGCTACCTGCCCTTCGACAAGGTCCCGCAAATCTGGAATCCCAAGTCGGGCTACGTGTTCAACTCCAACAACACGCCGTTCGACGCCACCGCCCCGGCCGATGACCTGAAGCCCGCCGATTTCCCGGCCTCCATGGGCATCCAGACCAACACCACCAACCGGGCGATGCGGGCCCAGGAGACCTTCGGCGCGGATGCGTCGATCACGGCGGACGAGTTCGCGGCCTACAAGTTCGACATCGCCTACAGCCGTCGCTCCGAGGTCGCGGCCCTGATGGGCGAGCTCATCGCCCTCGACGCCAAGGGCGACGCCGACATCCTCGCCGCCCAGAAGATCCTCAAAGGGTGGGACCTGAAGACCGACGTGAAGAACCGTGGCGCGGCCCTGGCCCTGCTGGTCGCCCAGCCGGTGCTGACCGCCCGGGAGAAGCATCAGACCCCGGACCTGCGCGCAGCCCTGACCACCGCCATCGGTACGCTGAAGAAGCACTTCAAGCGGCTCGATCCGGAGTGGGGCGAGGTCAACCGCATCCGCCACGGCGACGTGGACCTCGGGATAGACGGCGGCCCGGACACCTATCGCGCCGTCTATGGCGAGCCCCAGAAGAACGGCAAGCTCACCGCCAAGGCCGGCGACACCTTCATCATGTTCGTGACCTGGGACAAAGCCGGCAAGCTCAGCTCCCAGAGCATCCACCAGTTCGGCGCGGCCACCAGCGACCCCCAGTCGCCCCACTACGCCGACCAGACCCCGATGTTCGTGGCCATGAAGATGAAGCCGGTCCTGTTCACGGCTGACCAGCTCAAAGGCCACATCGAAGAGGACTACACGCCGAAGGACCGCGCGCCGAAGCAGTAGGTCCTCCCCCGCTGGGGGAGGTGGCCCAGAGGGCCGGAGGGGGCCGCTTGCGCCAGCAAGCGGTTGCTGACTCAGCTACCGCCCCTCCGGGTCGGCCCCCTCAGTCGCTCCGCGACAGCTCCCCCAGAGGGGGAGCAACTTAGGGCATCAGTCCTCGGTCTCGGCCCGGGCCGCGGCGGCGGCCGCGCCGGCGCCCCAGGCTTCGCCGCCGGCGTCCTGGAACCAGAAGGGCTTGCGCGCCGGACCACCGAGCTCGGTCATGCTGAGCGCGTCGAACACCCGCCCGTTGGCCACCGTGTACTTGATGGCCGTGGTGTTGCGGATGTTCTCCAAGGGGTTCGCGTCCAGCACCAGGAGGTCGGCGAGCTTGCCCGGCTCCAGCGAGCCCAGGTCCTTGTCCAGGCCCAGGTACTTGGCGCCGGACAGGGTCGCGGCGTTCAGCACCCGCATCGGCGACATGCCGCCTTGGGCCATCATCCACATCTCCCAGTGCGCGCCCAGGCCCTCACGTTGGCCGTGCGCGCCCAGGTGGACGCCGACGCCCACGTCATCGAGCGCCTTCACGCCCCGGGCGATGTCGATGTGGTTGTCCTCGTCGGCCGGGATCATGGTCCGGCGCCGCGCGCGGCTGTCCAGGATACGGCGCGGCACGTATTGCGACAGCCGCGGGTCGGCCCAGACGTCAGAGTGCTGGTACCAGTAGTTCTCCCCGAACGAGCCGCCATAGGCGACGATCAGGGTCGGCGTGTAGCCCACGTCCGACTGGCCCCAGAGCTGCAGCACGTCATCATAGATCTTGGCCGGCGGGATCGAGTGCTCCACCCCGGTGTGGCCGTCGACCACCATGGTCATGTCGTGCTCGAACAGGGAGCCGCCCTCGGGCACCACCATCATCTTCAGCTGGCGGGCCGCCTCGATGATCTGCTGACGCTGGTCGCGGCGGGGCTGGTTGTAGCTCTTCACGCTGAAGGCCCCGAGCGCCTGCATGCGGCGCAGGGCCGAGAGCGCGTCGTCCAGGCTATCGACCTGGGTCGTATAGGGCGCCTTGGCCCCATAGAGGATGGTCCCGGTCGAGAAGATCCGCGGCGCGAGGATGTCGCCCGCCTTGGCCAGCTCACTGGCCGCGAAGATCTCGGCGCTGTCGTTCGACGGGTCGTGCAGGGTGGTCACCCCGAAGGACAGGGCGGCGTAGTTGATCCAGCTGCGCTGCGGGATGATCTGGTCCGAGCCCATGGAGCCGTGCCAGTGGACGTCGATCAGGCCGGGCATGATGGTCTTGCCGGCCACGTCGATCACCTTGGCCCCGGCGGGAACCGCGACGCTGGCGCGGGGGCCGACCGCGACGATGCGGTTGGCCTCGATCACCACCGTCCCGTCCTCGATCACCTGGTCGCCCTTCATGGTGATGATCCGGGCGCCGGTCAGGGCCAGCTTGCCGGTGGGCGCGGCGTACGGAACCGTGAAGCCGAGGTCAGTCCCATGCTCCGCCGGCTTGGGCAGGTCCTTGGGCGCCCCGTCGGCGAAGGCGAAGGCGTCCTTCACGTCGCGCGCATAGAGCTCCGAGCCGAGCGACCACCAAAGGCGCGAGGAATCGCCTGCCCAGTGCAGGTAGTTCCCGGCGTCGCGGGTGACGCGCGCCACCGGGAAGGCCGTAGTCTTGGGCGACAGCTCGACCGCCTTGCCGGTGGTGACCAAGGGGCTGACATAGGCGTTGAACCGCTCGGTCCACGCCACCCACTTCTGGTCGGGAGAGACCGCGTATTCGGTGGCGAAGTCGCTGATGACGTGGGTCCGCTCGTCGGCGCCGTCAAGGCTGATGGACTTCAGCGCCCGCTTACCTTCGGCCTCGCGGCTGACGAAGAACACCCGGTTCGCGTCCGATCCGAACTCCGGTTGCTCGCCGTCCTTCAGCAGACGGACGGGTTTTGAGCCGCCCTTGGCCGAGGCCACATAGAGCCCGGTGTCCTGGCCCCAGACCGCCGACAGCAGGTAGCCGTCCGTGGTGGCGCGGTAGACCACCTTGGCCCCGTCAGGGCTGAAGGCAGGCTCCAGGTAATGCCCCGGCTGGGCCGTGATCACCCGGCCCTCACCGCCCGTGGCCGGAACCACGCGCACCGTGCCGAACGCATCGTCGTTCCAGGTCGTGTAGACGATGGATTTCCCGTCGCGGGACCAGGCCGGATAGTACTCGTCGTCCGCGCTCTGCTGGGTCAGGCGCTTGGCCGCCCCGCCCTTCAGGTCCTTGATCCACAGCTTGCCCAGCGCCTGGTAGACCACCTTGTCGCCCTTGGGCGAGACGGCCGTCCAGCGCAGCATGCGCACCTTGAAGTCCTTGGGCGCCACCTCGACGGGGAAGCGCACGGCGCTCTCGATCCGCCGCGTCGCCTTCACATGGAACGGGATGTTGCTGACCGACTTGGTGGCCACATCGATCCGGTTCAGCTTGCCGCCGGCCCAGAACACGATGGCCTTGTCGTCGGGGGTCCAGGCCATGGCCGGATAGACCCCGTGGATGGCCCAGGTCTCCTGCATGTCGCGGTCCAGCCCGTCATAGAGCGGGATCTCGCGGCCCGAGGCGATGTCCATCACATAGAGGGTCGACTTGTACCGGACCCGCCGGATGAAGGCCAAGGCCTTGCCGTCATGGCTGGGGGTCGGACGGATCGAGCCCCCGGGGCCGTTCAGGTACTGGCTGACCTCGCCGGTCTGCCGGTCCAGCCGCTGGATCACATAGATCTGGCCGTTGACGTCCTTGGAGTACTGAAAGATCCCGCCCGGCGTCACGTCGTCGCTGAAATAGAGGTAGCGGCCGTCCGGCGAGAAGGCCGGCTCGTTGGTGTCCTTCTCGTCCGTGCGCTTCTTGGTCAGCTGCACGCCATCGCCGCCCGAGCGGTGATAGAGCCACATCTCCCCGGCCCCCAGCGAGCGGGTGTTGGTGAAGTGCTTGCGCGCGACGATGAACTCGCTGTCCGGCGACCAGGCCGGCTGGTTCAGCAGGCGGAAGGTCTCTTTGGTGACGGCGCGCAGGTCAGAGCCGTCGCGGTTCATCACCCAGATATTGTCGCCGCCGCCCCGGTCCGAGGTGAAGGCGATCCAGCGGCCATTGGGCGAATAGCGGGGCTGCATGTCCCAGGCGACGCCGGTCGTCAGGGCCTTGGCCTCGCCGCCCGCAATCGGGATCACATAGAGGTCGCCCAGCAGGTCAAAGACCACCTCCTTGCCGTCCGGGCTCACATCCAGGGACAGCCAGGTGCCGGAGGTGACGTCGATCTTGGCGTCCTTCGCCGGCCCAGGCGGGGCGTTCACGTCCCATTTGGGGGCCTCGGCCAAAGCCGGACCGGACAGCGCGACCACCGCAACACAGGCGGCGAAAAGACGGCGTAACATGTGACCCCCAAGGACTGCGGCCCTATCCCATAGGCTCAGACGGGCGGGGGTCAACCGCCCATCCCCTTCCAAAAATAGAACCGTCATGGCCGGGCTTGTCCCGGCCACCCATGAACTCCGCGGTGGACGCAGATGTGCGAGCCGAACCACCACACCCCAATCCCATAGTCAGGCGCGTATGGGTGGCCGGGACAAGCCCGGCCATGACGTTCAGGGGGCGGTGATGAAACTTGTCTCCTGCCACCCTGCTGACAGTATGCTGGCGCCAGGGAGAGCGCATACCGATGTCCATGCGACGCGCCGACAGACTGTTCCAGATCATCCAGATCTTCCGCCGCTCCCGCCGGCCGATCACCGCCGACGCCATCGCGCTGGAGCTCGAGACCTCCAAGCGCACCATCTATCGCGACATCGCCGACCTGATGGCCCAGCGGGTGCCGATCCGGGGCGAGGCGGGCGTGGGCTATGTGCTGGACGGCGGCTATGACCTGCCGCCCCTGATGCTCACCCCCGACGAGATCGAGGCCGCGGTTCTGGGCGCCCAGTGGGTGGCCAGCCGGGGCGACCCGGCGCTGGCCCGCGCGGCCAAGGACCTGATCGGCAAGATCGGCGCGGCGGTGCCCGAGCGCCTGCGGCCCTATGTGATCGAGCCCGCCTCAGGCGCCCCGCCGGCCTGGAAGGTCGTCCCCGACGGCCTCGACATGGCCCGGGTCCGCGCCCACATCCACGCCGGCCGCAAGATCCGGCTGGCCTACAAGGACGAGGCCGGCGCCGACAGCGAGCGGATCATCTGGCCGGTGACCATCGGCTATCGCGACACCACCCGCATGCTGGTCGCCTGGTGCGAACTGCGCGCCGACTTCCGCAGCTTCCGCACCGACCGGGTCACCGACGCCGAGTTCCTGGAAGACCGCTATCCCGAGCGCCCCGCCGTCCTGCGCGCCAAGTGGCGGCGCCAGATGGAGGAGATGCGCGCCCAGTGGCGCAAGACCGAGCCCTCCCCGAACTGAGCCCTGGCGCCCCGCCTCGCGCCGACCTATCTGCCTCGCTCAACTCTTCGATTGGATTTCCAGATGAGCTTTTCCCTCTACGACGCCTCGGCGCCCGTCTACCTGAACATGCTGCGCAACCTGGTCGCCATTCTCGACAAGGCCGCCGCCCACGCCCAGGCCAACGGCGTCGATATCGCCACCTATCTGGACGCCCGGATCGCGCCGGACATGCATCCCCTGACCCGCCAGATCCAGATGGTCAGCGACGGCGCCAAGGGCGGCGTCGCCCGCCTGGCCGGCGTCGAGGCGCCCAGCATGCCCGACACCGAGACCACCTTCGCCGAGCTGAAGGAGCGCCTGGCCAAGACCATCGCCTATGTCGAGAGCCTCAAGCCGGAACAGATCGCCGGCCGCGAGGACGAGACCATCGAGCTGAAGTTCCCGGGCCAGACCATGACCTTCACCGGCGCGAGCTTCCTGACCACCTTCTCGATGCCGAACTTCATGTTCCACGTCACCACCGCCTACGCGATCCTGCGCGCCCAAGGCGTGCCGCTCGGCAAGATGGACTTCCTGGCCGGCGCCCGGATGGCCGGCGCCTGACCTGGCTGGGCGGGGAGGCTCACCCCTCCCCGCTCACCCCGCGACCGCCGCCTCCAGGGCCGCGATGTCGAGCTTGGACATGGTGAACATGGCTTGCCGCGCCCGCTCGGCCTTCACCGGGTCTGGATGCCCCAGGCAGGCGTGCAGCTGCACCGGCACGATCTGCCACGACACGCCGAAGCGGTCCTTCAGCCAGCCGCAGCGGCCAGGCTCCCCGCCATCAGCGGTCAGCGCGGCCCACAGGCGATCGACCTCAGCCTGGTCCTGGCAGGACACCGACATCGAGAAGGCCTCGTTCAGCTTGAAGTGCGGCCCGCCGTTGAGGGCGATGAACTCCACCCCATCCAGCTTGAAGCTGACGGTCAGGGGCGGCCCGCCTGGCCCCGCGGCCTCGCCGCCCGTGACCTCGGAATTGGGGAACAGGCTCACATAGAAGCGGGCCGCGTCCAGGGCGCCGCTCTCGAGCCACAGGAACGGGGTGACTTTCGGCATGGCTCACATCCTCCTTATGACCCGAGGACGGCTGCGCCGGCGCCTCGCCGACATCAGGCGATGATTTTCCGCCCCTCGTCCATGGGCAGGACCAGATCGGCGCGGGCGGGCATGTCGGCCAGGATCCAACGGGTCAGGCGTTCGTAGTGAGCGATGAAGCGGGCGACGCCAGCGTCGTCCATCGCCCGGCCCTGGTCCTGTCCCTCCGCCGCCAATCGGGCCCGCAGCTTGGCCTCCTGCTCGCGGCGCCAGGCCAGCACCACCTCGAAGCCCGGCGCGCGTAACAGCACCTGGAAGCCGATGGGCGCGAACAGCCGCCGATAGGGGCCGGCCAGGGCGGCGTTGACGTAAGCGCGCCAGGCGCCGCCCGCGTCCTCCTCCCGCTCCAGGGTGTTGACCGGGGCAGCGAGGTCGGCCTCGGCTTGCGGCCGCGCGCCGACGCACCAGCCCTCGAACAGGATCACATCCACCGGCCCTGCGATCACCGGCCAGGTCTCCGGCGCGGCGCGGTCATCCACCGCCTTGTCGAAGCGCGGCAGGGCGATGCGGCCGGACTGGGCCAGGGCCGCCAGCACCTGGACGCCCAGGTCCACATCGTGCGTCCCCGGAACGCCGCGGGTCGCCAGCAAAGGATGGACCTCGCGGGCCAGGACCTGCCGTTCGGCGCGGGTCAGATAGAGGTCATCGATCGACAGGGTGGCGACCTTCAGGCCCCGCGCCTCGAGCTGGTGCGCCAGGACGGCGCTCAGGGTGGACTTGCCGCTCCCCTGCGCCCCGCAGATCCCGACCACAAAGCCTGGCCCTGTGCGGCGCGCCACGATGGTGTCGGCCAGCGGCGTGCAGACCCGCTCGACCACCTGGGCATAGGCGGGCGGCAGGCCCTCGGCGGCCAGGAATCGGGAAAGCCAGTCGTCCATAAGACGAGATTAGCTGATCGCCGCCTCGATGGCCGTCGCGGCCCGGGTCAGGATGTCATAGAGCTTGGTCTCAAACACGCTGAAGGCGGTGACCAGGGCCACGCCCAGCACGCCGGCGAAGATGGCGTATTCCACCATGGTCGCACCGGTCTCGTCAGCGGCGAACCGGGCCAGGAACCGGCCTAGATTAGGTCGCGCAGCCAGGCCACCAGCGGCGCGTCGGCCGGGGGCATCGGATAGTCGCCGAGTTTCGCAGGTTTCACCCATGCCAGCGCCGAATGCTCCTTGGCCTCGACCACGCCGTCCCACCGACGGACCAGGTACAATGGCATGAGCAGGTGAAATGAATCGTAACCGTGGCTGGCGAACACGAAGGGCGCCAGGCAGGCGTTGTTGACCGTGATCCCCAGTTCCTCGTTCAGCTCGCGGATCAGGCAGGCCTCCGGCGTCTCGCCGGCCTCGACCTTGCCGCCCGGAAACTCCCACAGGCCGGCCAGTGACTTGCCGGGCGGCCGCTGGCAGATCAGCACCCGGCCATCGGAGTCGACCAGGGCGGCGGCGGCGACGAGCAGCATGGACTTTGTCTGGGATTGGGGCTCGGACATGGCCCTTCCTCGCGGGCTGGGCGGCAAATTGCAATGGCCGCGCAACCTTGACTTTCCGCGCCCCAGGCCTCATTTGCATGTTGCGCTGCAAAAAACCTGTGGCGCTATCGGCGCTCCAGTCGCGTGATGGTCCCGGGTTCGGGACCAGCCTGTCGAGCGCCCTGAAGAGATCGCATAGATCGCCCCGCCACGCGGGGGCTTTCCACAAATGACCCGCGTCCCCGCGACCCTCGCTTGCAGCGATGGGCCGGTCTCGGCGCACATGTGAGAGATCTGACACTTGACTCAATTCACCGACCTCGGCCTGGCCAAGCCCCTGCTCAAGGCGCTCGCCGACGAGGGCTATGTCACCCCGACCCCGATCCAGGCCCAGGCCATTCCGGGCGTGATGACCGGCCGCGACCTCCTGGGCATCGCCCAGACCGGCACCGGCAAGACCGCCGCCTTCGCCCTGCCCCTGCTGCACCGGATCGCCAATGACCGGAAGCCGGCCCCGCGCCGCGGCTGCCGCGTCCTGGTGCTGTCGCCCACCCGCGAGCTGGCCACCCAGATCGCCGAGAGCTTCAAGACCTATGGCGCCCACCTGGGCGTCTCGGTGGCCGTGGTGTTCGGCGGCGTGAAGTACGGCCCGCAGATGCGCGCCCTGGCTGGCGGCGTCGACGTGCTGGTGGCCACCCCTGGCCGCCTGATCGACCACCTGCAGGAGAAGTCCATCACCCTGCAGGGCGTCGAGACCTTCGTCCTCGATGAAGCCGACCAGATGCTGGACATGGGCTTCATCGTCCCGATCCGGCGGATCGTGAAGCAGCTGCCGCGCATGCGCCAGAACCTGTTCTTCTCGGCCACCATGCCGAGCGAGATCGAAAGCCTGGCCGCCGAGCTCTTGAACCCGAACCCCCTGAAGGTGTCGGTGACCCCGCCCTCGACCACCGTCGAGCGCATCAAGCAGAAGGTCATCTTCGTCGAGAGCGCCCGCAAGCGCGCCCTCTTGAACGAGCTGTTCGCCGAGCGGGCCTTCAAGCGGGTGATCGTCTTCACCCGGACGAAGCGCGGCGCCGACCGGGTGGCCAAGTCCCTGGAACAGGCCGGCGTCACCGCCGCCGCCATCCACGGCGACAAGAGCCAGGGCCAGCGCGAGCGCGCCCTGGCCGCCTTCAAGGCCGGTGAGGTCCAGGCCCTGGTCGCCACCGACATCGCCGCCCGCGGCATCGACATCGACGCCGTCAGCCACGTGGTCCAGTACGAGCTGCCGCACGTGCCGGAGGCCTATGTGCACCGCATCGGCCGGACCGCCCGGGCCGGCGCCGACGGCTCGGCCATCGCCTTCTGCGGCGAAGAAGAACGCGGCCTGCTGAAGGACATCCAGAAGGTCACCCGCCAGACGATCCCGCATGAGGATCGCCGGGGCGACAAGAGCCTGCACCTGATGACCACCCACATGCCGGCCGAAGCCGCCGGCGAGGGCCGTCAGCGCCAGCCGCATCGCAAGGGCGGAAACCCGGACCGCCGGCCCGAGGGCCGCTCGGACCTGCCGCCCGGCCTGCGCAAGACCCGCAACCGCAAGCGCTCCGGCGGCGGCGCGGCGGCTGGCGGCAAGCCCCCGGGCCGTTCGGGTCCTGGCGCCTCGACCACGCCCATCGACCAGTCCCAGTTCAAGGGCCCCAAGCGCCAGGCCGCCGAGCCCAAGCGCTGGAGCCCCCTGGACTAAAACCTTAGGGCGCGATCCTCCGGGCTGCAGATCAGTCCGGAGGATTGTGCTTTTCGACAAAGGCGACGGCGGCGTTCAGCAGGGCGATGCGGGACGGCTCGTCCGACAGCCAGTGATCCTCGCCCTTCAGGGTGACCATCTGCACCGGCTTGCCCGCGCTCTTCAGGGCCCGCTCCATCGTCTTGCTCTGCTCAATCGGCACGACCGTATCGTCGGCGCCGTGGATCAACAGGATCGGCGCCTGGGCCTTGTCGGCCTGGCGAGCGGGCGAGATGTCCGCCGCCCCCGGTCCGGACGAGGCCCCCACGAGTTCGGTCCAGAACCGGCGGGCCCGTGAATCTCCCTGCTGGCGGACATTCACCCAGATAATGAACTTGGGCAGGTCCGTGACCGGGGCGACCGACACCGCGCATCGGTAGATGTCCTTCTGCAGGGTCACGCCGGCCAGGGCGGCGTATCCGCCGTAACTGGCGCCCACGATGCAGACCCGCTTGGGATCGATCAGGCCCTCGGCGGCCAGGGCGGCGACGCCGTCGGACAGGTCCGTCTGCATCTTGCGGCCCCATTCGCCCTGGGCGGCCCGGCGGAAGTCTTCCCCATAGCCCAGCGTGCCCCGATAGTTGGGCTGCAGCACGGCATAGCCCCGCGACGCAAAGGCCTGGGCGATCCAGTCGAAGCCGGGCTGATCGCCGGGCACGATCGGCCCGCCATGCGGCAGGATCACCAGGGGCAGGCCCTTGGCTGGACGCCCGCCCGGAAGGGTCAGGGCGCCTTCCAGGGGCAGGCCGTCCGCCGCCTTGTAGGCGAACATCCGCGACTCCCCGACGTCGGCGTCATGGACGGCGGGATACTCGAAGCCGATGGGCTTGGCCGACTTGGCGGCGATGTCGATGTTCCAGTAGGTGCCGGAATCGCCAGCGCCTTCGGTGTGGACCAGCATGTGGGTCATGCCGCTGTCGGCCGAGGCGATGTAGGACCGCTTGGTGCGGAACGCGCGGCGGGCCATCTCGACCCGCTTCTGCAGCGCCGGATCGTACATTTCGATCTTGGCCCCGCTGTCGCTGACCATCCCGATGACCAGGTGCGAGATGGGATCGCGCAGCGCATAGGCCGTGTTGTCACCCTGGGACAGCGCCTCCCCGGCGCCGCCCGAGACCGGGAGCTCCCGCAAGATCCGACCCGAGGCCCCCTCCTCGCTCAGGAGGACGGTGTCCGCCCTGCGGCCAAGCCCAAGGATCTCGATGGCGTTGACGCCCTCCTTATTGCGGGCGCTGTGCAGCACGGCTCCGCCCTTTGCGCCGGCGCGCACCTGGAAGACTTCGCCGTGGGTGTCGAAGGCGCTGCGGGCCACCACCTCGCCCTGGGCGTTGACCGCCCAGTCGCTGTCGCCCGCGCCGGCCTGGCTGATCTGGACCGCCTCGCCGGTGTCGAGGTCGACCCGATAGAGGTTCGGCTGAATTGGCCTGGGATTGAAGGTGGGCATGACCTGTTCGTAAGTCACCCCGCCCACATAGGCGTACCAGCGGCCATCCACCTCGGCGGCGCCGTACCAGCCGAACACGGCGCCCAGCATGGTGCGTGACTTGTCGAAGATGACCAGGGCCTTGCCGGTCTTCAGGTTAAGCACCCCGGCGCCCATCCATTCCTGGCGCGGAAAGCCTAGGGCCGGCGCGTTGATGCTGGCGCTGCCTAGCATGACCACGTGGTCGTCCCCGGCCCAGAACACCCGGCGCAGGTTCTGGGACCCCAGCGAGACCTGGGTTTCAGCGACCGCGTTGCTGGTGGCGACGAGCAGGCTCTGGGTCCCGCCATGGCGGACCACCATGGCGATGCGCTCGCCCCGGGGCGAAAGGGCCATGAACTCCACGCCGGGCAGCTTGCCATAGGCCTCCAGCGGCGGCGCGGCCTGGGCCAGGGTCGCCGTGGCCAGCCAGGCGGCGAGAAGCAGGAACAGTCTCAAGAAACACCCCCCATGGCGCGGCGACTCCGCGGCGCGCCCCCGAGGGACTATTCCCGAGGCCGAGCGGAAGCTCAACCTTTACGCGTTTAGCGCAGCGCCGCGCGTCCTGGGGCGAAACCCTGGAACAGGGCGCCGACCTCGGCGTCGAGGGCGGTGGCGTGGTCGATGTCGGACTGGCCGGACTTCAGGGCGCCCAGGGACAGACGGGCGACGCCGCGGCCATACCAGGCCTTGGCCATGGCGGGCCGCAGCGCGATGGCGGCGGCGAAATCGGTCTCGGCCTTGGCCGCCTGCCCCAGGCGCAGCCAAAGAAGCCCGCGATTGAACACCGCCGGCAGGGCCTTGGGATCCAGGCTGATGGCCCGGTCATAGTCGGCGATGGCGCGGGCGGAGTCGCCCTTCACCCGCCAGACCGCGCCGCGGCCGCCATAGGCCAGGGCGTCCTTGGGATCGCGGGCCAGGGCCTGGTCATAGTCGGCCAGGGCGCCGTCATAGTCGGCCAGGCCGAAGCGCTCCGCCGCCCGGCGGCGCAGCAGGTAGGCGCTCTCAGGCTGCTGGGCGAGGGCGGCGGTGAAGTCGGCCTCGGCGCCGGCATGGTCCTCGGCGTCGGCGCGCAGTTCGGCCCGCGCCACCAGGGCGGCCAGGAACTTCGGCGACAGGGCCAGGGTCTGGTCATAGTCGCGGGCGGCGGCGGCCTCGTCGCCCAGGGCGCGCTGGGCCACGCCGCGCACGAAATAGACGAAGGCGCGAGGCCGAAGCGCCACGGCCTGGTCCAGGGCCGCCAGGGCGCGCTTGGCGTCGCCCTCCAGCAGCCAGGCCCGGCCCAGCATCTCGTAGATGTCCGGGTCATCCTGGGCGCCGGCGGCCAGGGGCAGCAGGTCCTCCAGCGCGCCCTTGCCGTCGCCGGACCGCAGGCGGACGTCGCCGCGCAGCTCGTGCAGCCAGCGGCTTTCCGGCTTCTGGGCCAGGGCGTTGGAGAAATCCTCAGCCGCGCCGGCAAGGTCGCCCCGCGCCGCGCGCACCTGTCCCCGGCCGCCCAGGGCCAGCACATCGGAGGGATCGACGGCCAGGACATGGCCGAAGTCAGCCTCGGCCTTGTCGAACTCGCCCTTCAGCCGCCAGGCCTCGCCGCGCATGTCGTAGGCGATGGCCAGGTCCGGCGCCGCCTCGATGGCCGGGTTGAGCTCGGCCAGGGCGGCCTCGGCGTCCCCGTTCGACAGGGCCAGCAGGGCGCGGGTCAGGCCGCCGGCGACCGCCAGGCGGCCCCGCATCAGCGCGGCCTCATAGGCCTCCAAGGTCGGGCTGGCGTAGCCGGGAGCCGTGACGTCCGGCGGGTCCAGGCTGGGACGCGCCTGGGCGCCGGCGGCGGCCAGCCAGGCCACCCCTGCGATAAAGACGCCCAGTCTGCGCAACTCATCCCCCTGCAACAGCCTGCACGTGAGCATGCAAGGCCGCGCCTGCGCCAGCCGGCTCGCGCCCAGGGGGAACCGGCGCCGGCCGATCAGCTGCGGTAGTCGCCGTTGATGGCCACGTACTGCTTGGTCAGGTCGCAGGTCCAGACGGTGGCGGTGCCGCGGCCGACGCCGACGTCGACGCTGACCTCCAGCTCCTGGGCTTTCATGTAGGCGCTCATCTTGTCCTCGTCATAGGTGGGCGAGATGAGGCCGTCCTGGGCGGCCACCAGGGGCCCAAACTGGATGCG
Organism: Phenylobacterium conjunctum; assembly: GCF_042679085.1. Lineage (NCBI taxonomy): Bacteria > Pseudomonadati > Pseudomonadota > Alphaproteobacteria > Caulobacterales > Caulobacteraceae > Phenylobacterium > Phenylobacterium conjunctum. Next base: position 59,479 of record NZ_JBHTLQ010000004.1, read on the forward strand.
GATCCGGTCGCGGTCGATCTTCTCGTCCGCCCGGCCCACAGCCATGACGATCCGTCCCCAATTGGCGTCCTCGCCGGCGAAGGCGGTCTTGACCAGGGGGCTTTCGGCGATGGTGCGGGCGATCTTGCGGGCCGAGGCCGGGGTCTCGGCGCCGGTGACGTTGATCTTGACGAACTTGGTGGCGCCTTCGCCGTCACGGACCAGCTGCAGGGCCAGGTCCAGCAGCACGGCTTCCAGCTTGCGCCGGAAGTCGGCCAGGCGCTTGTCGCCGGCCCGGGTGATCTTGGGCGCCGAGGACTGGCCGGTGGCGAACAGCAGCAGGGTGTCGTTGGTCGAGCGATCCCCGTCCACCGTCACGCAGTTGAAGGTGGTGCGGGTATAGAGGCTGGCCAGGGTCTGCAGGGCGGCGGGCGCGATATTGGCGTCGGTGGCGACAAAGGCCAGCATGGTCGCCATGTCCGGCGCGATCATGCCGGAGCCCTTGCAGATGCCGGCGATGCGCACCTTCTCCCCGTCGATCTCGGCTTCCGCGTAGGCGCCTTTCGGGAAGGTGTCGGTGGTCATGATGGCGCGGGCGGCGCCAGCCCAGTTGTCGTCCACCAGCTTGGCTTCCACGTCGGGCAGGCGCTGGACGATCTTGGCGTCGTCGAGCAGCACGCCGATCACGCCGGTGGAGGCGATCATCACGTCGCGCTGGCGGCAGTCGAAGCGCTTGGCCACGGCCGAGGCCACCCGGCGCACGGCGTCGGCGCCTGGCTTGCCGGTGAAGGCGTTGGCGCAGCCGGCGTTGACCACCAGGGCCCGCGCATCGGCGCCCTTGGACAGCTCCAGGTGCTTGCGGCACCAGTCGACCGGGGCCGAGCCCACGCCATGGCGGGTGAAGACGCCGGCGGCGCTGGTGCCCTTGGCGAAGCGCATGACCATCAGGTCCTCGCGCTCGTGCTTGTAGAAGCCGGCCCGGGCGGTAGCGAGCTGGACGCCGGCGATCGGCGGAATGTTCGGGAAGGGCACGACCAGGGGCGAGACCGGCAGGGCGCCCTTGGCCGGCGCAGGCGTCGCGGGCTTGGCCTCCTCGTCGAACTGACGCGAGGCCTTGTCGGCGCGCTTCAGGGCCGCGCGCTTCAGGGCGCTGGCCAGAGGATCCAGGGCGCGCTCAAGGGTCTGACCGACCACCTCCACCGGCTTGGCGGCGACTTCCAGCGCCAGCTCGGCCGGCGACTTGGCGGGGGTCTTGGCGGTCTTCGCGGCGGGCTTGGCCTTGGCCGCGGGGGTCTTGGAGGGCGTCTTGGTCATGGCTTCACCGGCTTGGGCGCAGACGCGCCGGCTTTCGGGTCGGGGGTTTGGTCGGAGCCCTGGTCGGGGGCCTTGCCGGCGAGCCCAGGCGGGGCGCTGGCCGGCTCCTCGGGTTGGCCGGGCACGTCCTGCGGCGCCTTGATCAGGCTCTGCACCTTGGCGCGGCCGCGCAGCTTCTCCAGCAGGTCGCGGACCTGATCATAGGTCAGGAAGCGGACGATCTGCGGCCGGGCGGCCTCCAGCGTGATCGGCTGTTCCAGCCGGCGATCCTCGACCTTGACGATGGCGAAGCCCCCGTCGACCTCGAAGGGGCCGACGATCTGGCCGACCTTGGCGGCCTTCAGGTTGGCCTCATAGGCTTCAGGCATCACGTCGGTGGTGAAGTAGCCCAGGTCGCCGCCGTTGAACCGCGTAGCCGCGTCGGTGGAGCGCTCCATGGCCAGGGCCTCGAAGGAGGCGCCGGTCGCCAGCAGCTTCTTGACCGCGTCGGCCTCGGTCAGGGTCGGCAGCACGATCTGGCGGGCGTGCAGCTCCTCTGACTGCTTCGCGAGCTTGAGCTGTTCTTGATAGAGGCCGCGGATCGCGTTCTCGTTCACGGCGTCGGAGACCGTGCTCTCGACCAGCATGTCGCCCAGGATGCGCTCGCGGGCGGCGGCGAGGCGGCGCTGGGCCACCGGATCCTTGTCGAGCTTGCGCTTGAGCGCCTCGGTGGCCAGCAGCTTCTGGTCGATGACCTCGTCCATCACCCGCCGGAACAGGTCGGAAGACACATCCAGCGGCTCGCCCTCGCCGATCAGGCCTTGAGCGACCGCCTCGCGCTTGACGTCGGAGGCCCACACCGTACGGCCATCAACCTTGGCCACGGCCTGGTCACCGGGCTCGGGCGGACGTTCCGCGCCATTGCGGCCGCCGCAGGACGCCAGCATCAGCGAGGCGCTCAGCACCACGGCGATCATGCCGAAAGACCGCGCGATCCGGGTGAAATTTGCCTGAGCCATGAGGCCTCGCCTTCTGAAGGTTCGCCGCCCGGGGGCGTCCCCGTCCCTAGAGCAGGAAACGGTGAGGGGGAAAGGGTTTTTGCAGCGCCTTGAGCCAAGTCAGTCGGCGTCTCCCTAGCCATTTACGCTGCGGGACCCTAAGGTCGCCGCCGATCTAATTCCGGCGACGCGCCCCGCAAGGCCAGGCCGGTCCATATTTTTGGGAGGATTTTGATGTCACGCGAAGCCGTTATTGTTTCCTATGCCCGTACGGGCCTGGCCAAGTCGCAGCGCGGCGGGTTCAACATGACCCCGACCGTCTCCATGGCCGCCCACGCCGTGAAGCACGCCGTTGAGCGCGCCGGCGTCGACAAGGCCGCGGTCGAGGACTGCATCCTGGGCAACGTGGCGCACGGCGCGGGCAATCTGGGCCGTCAGGCCGCTCTGTTGGCCGGCCTGCCGATCACCACCTCGGGCGTGACCGTCAACCGCTTCTGCTCCTCGGGCCTGCAGACCATCGCCACCGCGGCCAACTATGTCCGCAATGACGGCGCCGACGTGGTCGTGGCCGGAGGCGTGGAATCCCTGTCCTTCCCGGGCGGCGGCGGCTCCATGCAGAACAACGACCCGAAGCTCGCCCAGCAGTATCCGGCGATCTTCATGCCGATGATCGACACCGCCGACATCGTCGCCGAGCGCTACAAGATCAGCCGCGAATACCAGGACGAGTTCTCGCTGGAATCGCAGCGCCGGATGGCCGCGGCCCAGCAAGCCAACAAGTTCGCCGACGAGATCGTGCCGATGGCCACCAAGATGAAGGTGGTCAACAAGGAGACGAAGGAAGAGTCGATCGTCGACTACGTGGTGAACCGCGACGAGTGCAACCGTCCCGACACCACCCTGGAAGGCCTGGCCAAGCTCGCCCCCGTCCGCGGTGAAGGCAAGTTCATCACCGCAGGCAACGCCTCCCAGCTGTCCGACGGCGCCGCCGCCGTGGTGGTCATGGAAGCCAAGGCCGCCGAGAAGGCCGGCCTGTCCCCGCTCGGCGCGTTCCGCGGCTGGGCCGTGGCCGGCTGCGAGCCTGACGAAATGGGCATCGGCCCGGTCTTCGCCGTGCCGCGTCTGCTGGAGCGTCATGGCCTGAAGGTCGACGACATCGACCTGTGGGAACTGAACGAGGCCTTCGCCTCGCAGTGCCTCTATTCCCGCGACAAGCTGGGCATCGACCCGGCCAAGTACAACGTCAACGGCGGCTCCATCGCCATCGGCCACCCCTATGGCATGACCGGTGCCCGCCTGACCGGCCACATCCTGCAGGAAGGCAAGCGCCGCGGCGCCAAGTGGGGCGTGGTGACCATGTGCATCGGCGGCGGCATGGGCGCGGCCGGCCTGATCGAGATCTTCTGATCAGGACGGACAACCGCGCCCATCGGCAAAGACTCGGCTGAAATCGCTCCCGCGATTTCAGCGGGGCGCGGCCGGCCTGATCGAGATCTTCTGATCAGGACGGACAACCGCGCCCATCGGCAAAGACTCGGCTGAAATCGCTCCCGCGATTTCAGCGGGGCGCGGCCGGCCTGATCGAGATCTTCTGATCTCAGCAGGCAGACCTCTGATCTAACGCGAACCCTCCGGTCCCCGTGGCCGGGGGTTTTGCTTTGTCAGGGTCCCTCCGGATGGGTGCGGGCGACGTCGCCCAGCCAGCGGGCGCTGTCGCGGACCTGGCGGGCCTGGGTCGCGCGGTCGACGCCGATCAGGCCGAAGGTCGGCCCGTAACCGTGCATCCACTCGAAATTGTCCAGGGCCGACCAGTGAAGGTAACCCCAGACCTCCGCCCCCTGCCCGCGGGCCTGGGCCAGGCCCTCCAGCGCCCTGCGGGTGTAGTCGACCCGCAAGGGATCATGGTCGGTGGCGATCCCGTTCTCTGTGACCAGGATGGGCTTGCCCGTGCGGGACCAGGCGCGGGTGACGGCGTGACCGAGCGCCTGGGGATAGACCTCCCAGCCCGTGAGCGTCAGGGCCTGGCCATCGGGCGGCGGCAGGCGGCCTTCCGGGCCAAACAGTTCGCGGGTGTAGGTCTGGACGCCGACGAAGTCGTCGGGGCCGGTGATGTCGAGCCAGCGGTCCTGGGTCTCGGCCTGGGCCCGCGCCAGATGCGCCTCGCCGCCCGGCTCGGCCTGCAGGTCCGGCAAGGCCAGGGTCAGTCCAACCGGCGCACGGACCTGGGCGCGGAGGGCCTGGACGGACAGGCTGTGCGCCCGCGCCAGCACCTCCGGCGCGCGGCCGCCATGGGTCAGGAAGGTCGAGAACCTGTCCGCCGCGATGCGCCGCCCCGCCGCCGCCCGCAGCTTCTCCAGCCGCCGAGCCCGCCGCGCATCGGGCAGGTCGTAGGCCAGGGTCGACAGGTTGATCTCGTTGAAGGTCATCCAGGCCCCGATGCGGTCGCCCAGCCGGGCGGCCACCCGCTCGGCATGGGCCGCGAACAGGTCGGCGGCCTCGGCCTCGTCCCAGCCGCCCGCCTGGGCCAGCCAGAGCGGCGAGGTGAAATGGTGCAGGGTGACCAGGGGAACCAGCCCGCGCTCCAGGCAGGCGTCGGCCATCCGGGCGTAGTGGTCCAGCGCCGCCTGGGAGACCTGGCCCCGCTCGGGCTCGATCCGGGCCCATTCCACCGAGAAGCGGTAGGCGTTCAGGCCCAGGCCGGCCAACAGGCCGATGTCGTCAACATAGCGGTGATAGTGGTCCACGGCGTCGCCCGACGGCTCGCGGAAGCCGCCGCTGCGGTCGGGAAGGTTCTCGAGCAGCCAGATGTCATTGCCGACATTGCCGCCCTCGACCTGATGGGCGGCGGTGGATGCGCCCCACAGGAAGCGGTTCAGGGGGGTGGTCATGGGCGCATCACATCCTTTGCGGCGCGGCGTCAGACGCGCCAGCCGCGTTGACACCGAAGGGACCGCTGCTTAAGTCAGCCTCGCCTAAAAAAGCGCGGAATCCGTGGTCAATCAGGGCGCTTCCGCCCTCCCCGCCCGCATCAACCGGACCTTTCCCTTGAGCATCTTCCAACGGTTCTTCGGCTCCTCCAACGACCGCAAGGTCAAGAGCATGTCGGCGCGGGTCGCCAAGATCAACGCTCTGGAGCCCCAGATCCAGGCCCTCTCCGACGAGCAACTGAAGGCCAAGACCCAGGAGTTCAAGGACCGGCTGGCCCAGGGCGCGACCCTGGACCAGATCCTGGAGGAAGCCTTCGCCGTGGTGCGCGAGGCCGCGCGCCGGGTGCTGGGCCAGCGTCACTACGACGTCCAGCTGGTGGGCGGCATGGTCCTGCACCAGGGCGGCATCGCCGAGATGCGGACGGGTGAAGGCAAGACCCTGGTCGCCACCGCGCCGACCTATCTGAACGCGCTCGCCGGCAAGGGCGTCCACGTCATCACCGTCAACGACTACCTGGCCCAGCGCGACGGCGACTGGATGGGTCAGGTCTACCAGTTCCTGGGCCTGACCACCGGCACCATCGTCCACGGCCTGTCCCAGGGCCAGCGCAAGGCGGCCTACCAGGCCGACATCACCTACGGGACGAACAACGAGTTCGGCTTCGACTACCTGCGTGACAACCTGGTCTATGACCCCGAGGAAATGGTCCAGCGCGGGCACAACTTCGTCATCGTCGACGAAGTGGACTCGATCCTGATCGATGAGGCGCGCACGCCTCTGATCATCTCCGGCCCCACCGAGGACCGCAGCGAGTTCTATAAGACCATCGACCTTCTGGTGAAGGAGATGATCAAGGACCCGGCCACCTTCGACCACGACGAGAAGCAGCGGCAGGTGATCCTGACCGAGGAGGGCTCCGAGCGGATCGAGGAGATCCTGGCCGAGGCCGGGCACCTGGCCGAGGACACGACCGGCCTGTACGACGCGGCCAACGTCTCGGTGGTGCACCACGTGAACCAGGCCCTGCGGGCCAACGTGCTCTACACCCGCGACAAGGACTACATCGTCCGCGCCGGCGAAGTGGTGCTGATCGACGAATTCACCGGCCGCATGATGCAGGGCCGCCGCCTGTCCGAGGGCCTGCACCAGGCCATCGAGGCCAAGGAAGGCACCCACATCCAGCCCGAGAACCAGACCCTGGCCTCGGTCACCATCCAGAACTATTTCCGCCTCTATCAGAAGCTGTCCGGCATGACCGGCACGGCCGCCACCGAGGCCCAGGAATTCGCTGACATCTACAAGATGGAAGTCGTCGAGATTCCCACCAACCGCCCGGTGGCCCGGATCGACGACGACGACGAGGTCTATCGCACCGAGCGCGAGAAGAACGAGGCGATCCTGAAGCAGATCGAGGACTGCTACGTCCGCGGCCAGCCCGTGCTGGTCGGCACGGTCTCGATCGAGAAGTCCGAAGTGCTGTCGACCCTGCTCGACAAGCACAAGTACGAGCTGGACGGTAAGACCAAGACCGGCATCCCGCACAATGTGCTGAACGCCCGCTATCACGAGCAGGAAGCCCTGATCGTGGCCGACGCCGGCGTCCCCGGCGCGGTGACCATCGCCACCAACATGGCCGGCCGCGGCACCGACATCCAGCTGGGCGGCAACATCGACATGAAGCTGGCCAAGTGGCGCGACGAGCAGCGCGGCCTGGGCCTTGAGGCGACCCCCGAGCAGGCCGCCGCCCAGCGCCAGCTGATCGAAGCCGAGATCAAGGACCTGAAGGAAAAGGCGCTGGCCGCCGGCGGCCTCTATGTGCTGGGCACCGAGCGCCACGAAAGCCGCCGCATCGACAACCAGTTGCGCGGCCGGACGGGCCGCCAGGGCGACCCCGGCCGGTCCAAGTTCTTCCTGTCCTGCGAGGACGACCTGCTGCGCATCTTCGCCGGCGACCGGCTGGACTCGATTATGCGCACCTTCGGCGTCCAGGAAGGCGAGGCGATCACCCACAAGTGGCTGAACAACGCCATCGCCACGGCCCAGAAGCGCGTCGAGCAGCGGAACTACGAGATCCGCAAGAACCTGCTCAAGTATGACGACGTGGTGAACGACCAGCGCAAGGCCGTGTTCGAGCAGCGCGCCGAGTTCATGAACGCCGCCGACCTGTCCGACGTCATCAACGAGATGCGCCAGGACACCGTCGAGGACCTGGTCACGCGCCACCTGCCGCCCAAGGCCTATGCTGAACAGTGGGATGTCGAGGGCCTGGACCTGCACGTGCAGTCGATGCTGGGCCTGCAACTGCCCATCGCCGAGTGGGCCGCCGAGGAAGGGATCGCCAACGAGGAGATCCAGGAGCGCATCCAGAAGGCCGCCGACGCCCGCGCCGCCGAGCGCGAGCAGGTGGTCAGCCCGGACCAGATGCGCAGCGTCGAAAAGAACTTCCTGCTGCAGATGATCGACATGCAGTGGCGCGAGCACCTGATGCATCTCGACCACCTGCGTAACGTCATCGGCCTGCGCGGCTACGGCCAGCGTGACCCGCTGAACGAATACAAGACCGAGGCCTTCTCCCTGTTCGAGAAGCTGCTGGTCGACCTGCGCCAGAACGTGACCCGCTGGCTGATGACGGTGGAGTTCACCTTCGCCGAGCCTGAACCGCAGCGCGGCGCCTTCACCGAGGTGCACATGGACCCGTTGAGCGGCGAAAACGCCGCCCAGATGGGGGCCCTGCCCGAAGGCTTGTCGCCGGAACAACGCCAGGCCCTGCCGATTTCCGCCCTGCCCCAGGGCTGGGAAGACACCGGCCGCAACGCCGCCTGCCCCTGCGGGTCGGGCAAGAAGTTCAAGCACTGCCACGGCGCGCTGGTCTAGATGACCGCCTACCACCTGGAGGTCGAGGGGCGCTGTCCTGTCTGCGAACAGGACGCCACCTTCATCTCCAGGGACCCGTGGCTGAGGGACCATTTCCTCTGCCAAAGCTGCGGCTCACAGCCCCGGGAGCGGGCGCTGATGCGCATCCTGGCCCAGATCGCCCCCAACTGGCGCGAACTGGCCATCCATGAAAGCTCGCCCTGCACGGCCGCGAGCCATCGGCTGGCCTCGCAAGCGCCGGGCTATGTGGCCAGCCAGTACGCCGAGGGCTACGAACTGGGGTCCATGCACCCGGAGTTCGGCCAGCGGGTGGAGGACCTGGAGCGGCAGACCTTCGAGGACGCGCGGTTCGATATCGTGGTCACCCAGGATGTGTTCGAGCACATCTTCGCCCCCGACCGGGCCATCGAGGAGATCGCCCGCACCCTGAAGCCGGGCGGCTTCCATATCTGCACCGTGCCGATCATGAACAAGGCGGAGCCCTCTGTGCGACGGGCGCGCCGGCGCAAGGACGGCGCGGTGGAGCACCTGTTGCCCGAGGTCTATCACGGCAATCCGGTCGATCCCCGCGGAGCTCTGGTGACCGTCGACTGGGGCTATGACATCGCCGACTATCTCGACCGCCACAGCGGGCTCAGCACCACGATCTGGACGCTTGAGGACATGAGTCAGGGCATCTCGGCGGAGTACATCGAGGTGCTGGTGAGCCGAAAGCCCAAGGCCGGCGAGCTGGAGCCTGACGGACTACCCCAGACCGACTGGCGCCGCCGGCTCAAGGCCTGGCGGCGAAAGACGGCGGCGCGGCTCAGCCCGCGTCGCTGAAGCGCGGATCCGTCAGCTCGGCGGTCGCAGCTTCCGAGGCCAGCCGCCAGCGATGCGATCCGGGCCCGAACGGCAATTCGAACAACCGCCCGCAGCCTAGGCCGCCCTCGGTGCTGCCGCGTTCAAAAGCCTCGATCAGGTCTTCCCGCAGGTCCTGAGGCGGGCGGCGGGCGTCGAAGCCGGCCCGGCGCGCCACGTCGGAAACCACCAGGTCGCGATGCGCCTCACCCCCCAGGCTGCGCAGGGTCTGGGCGATCTCGAACAGCAGGGCCTCGTTCAGGGTGGGACGGCGACGACGCACGCGACGCGGAAAGACAACGACCTCGGACATACGCCCCCCAGCGCCTTAACCCTTGACCTCTCGCGAATCGCCACAAGGTTACTTTCCGTGCAACAAGGTCGCGCCTCAAACTGGGTCGTTTTAGAAGGTGTGGTTCGGCGCTGGGCGCGGGGCGCCTGTCGCGCGAACAGGGTCGCGCCGATCCGCCCGCGCGCCTAGACTTCCGGCGAGTATGGATAAGCCGAGGGGGCTTCTTGCCGCGCCGCCGCGCCAACCTGCCGCTGTCACGTCTCCTGCCGCGCCTGGCCGTGGCGGGCGGCCTGCTGTCGCTGGTCCTGCTGGTTCCCACGGCCAAGACCGCCCCGGAACCCAAGGTCGACAGCCGGGTGATCCGCCAGGCGACCGGCGAACTGGCCGCCCCTGACCTCGCCGCGCGGATCCAGGTCCTGGGCAAGGGCTTCGACGGGCGGGTCGGCATCGCCGTGCGCGACCTCGATGAGGGCTGGAGCGTCAACTACGACGGCGACGGCGCCTTTCCCCAGCAGAGCGTGAGCAAGCTCTGGGTGGCCCTGGCGGTGCTCGACGCCGTGGACCGCGGCCGCCTGGCGCTTGAGGACTCTGTGGTGATCCGCAAGGCGGACCTCAGCGTCTTCCACCAGCCCATCCGCGCCAAGGTGGCGGCCACGGGGGCCTATGCCGCCTCGATCCGCCAGCTGCTGTCCGGGGCCATCAGCCAGAGCGACAACACCGCCAACGACGTACTCCTGTCCACCGTCGGCGGGCGCAGCGTGGTCCAGGGCGTGGTGGACGGGCGCAAGCTGTCGGGCATCACCGCCAGCCCCAGTGAGCGCGACATGCAGACCGAGACCGCCGGGCTCGACTGGCGGCCGGAGTTCTCCTTCGAGCACAGCTTCTGGACCGAGCGGGACAAGCTGCCCCTGGAGTTCCGCCGGGCGTCCCTGGACGAGTACCTGTCCCATCCGCCGGACGCGGCCTCGCCTAACGGCATCGTCAGCGCCCTGGGTCGGCTGCATGACGGCAAGCTGCTGGGGGCCGACACCACCGGCCTGTTCCTGCAATTGCTGGCCGAGACTGAGACGGGACCTAGCCGCCTGAAGGCCGGCCTAGGTCGCGGCTGGACCCTGGCGCACAAGACCGGCACCGGTCAGGTGATGGGGCCGGTGGCCACCGGGTTCAATGATGTAGGGATCATGACCGCCCCGGACGGCCACGCCTATGCGGTCGCCGTCATGATCGCCCAGACCCGGACCAGCGTCCCGGCGCGCGAGGCCTTGATGGTCGAGGTGGCCCGGGCGGTGGTGGCCCACCACGACCGGGCCCACGGGCTCTAGAATTCTTCCCAGCCGTCGCTGGCCGAGGGGGCCGGCGCCGCGGACCGGCCGCCGCCGGAGGCCGCCATGCGCGGACGGATCGCCTGGGCCTGCCGGCGGGGCGGCGGGCCGCCGCTGGTGCGGAAGCGGCCGACATAGCCCGCCAGGGTCTCGGCTTCCTTGCGTAGGCCATGGGTGGCGGCCGTCGCCTCCTCGACCATGGCGGCGTTCTGCTGCACGACCTGGTCCATCTGGTTGACGGCGCTGTTGACCTCGGAAAGGCCGGTGGCCTGTTCGCCGGCGGCGGAGGCGATGCGGGTCACCAGGCCGTCGATCTCGGCCACCTGGGTCACGATGCGCTGCAGGGCCTCGCCGGTCTGGCCGACCAGCAGCACGCCGGAGCTGACCTGGTCGGTGGAGGCCGAGATCAGCGACTTGATCTCGCGCGCGGCGTCGGCCGAACGCTGGGCGAGCGCGCGCACTTCGGAGGCGACCACGGCGAAGCCCTTGCCGGCGTCGCCGGCGCGGGCGGCCTCGACGCCCGCGTTCAGGGCCAGAAGGTTGGTCTGGAAGGCGATCTCGTCGATCACGCCGATGATCTGGCCGATCTGGCCCGAGGATTCTTCGATCTGGGTCATGGCCGCCACGGCCTGGCTCACCACGTCGCCGGAGCGTTCGGCGTCGGCGCGGGCCTTGGCGACCACGCTGGAGGCTTCGCGGGCGCCCGCCGCCGTCTGGTTGACGGTGGTGGTGATCTCCTCGAGCGCGGCGGCGGTCTCTTCTAGGCTGGCGGCCTGCTGTTCGGTGCGGCGGGACAGGTCGTCGGAGGCCTGGGCGATCTCCTCGGTGCCGGACTGCACCCCGCCCGTGGCGGTGGAAATGGCCGACATGGCGGCCTCCAGGGTGGACACCGCGGCGTTGAAGTCGTCCTTCAGCTTGGCGTAGCGCCCCGAGAAGCTGGCGTCGATGCGGGCGCCCAGATCGCCTTCGGACAGGCGGGCCAGGCCCGTGGCGAGGGTCTCCACGACCTGGGACTGTTCCTCGGCCGTGCGCTGGCGCTCGGCCTCGCTGGCGGCCTGGGCCTGTTCGCTCTCGCGACGGGCGGCTTGCGCCTCGGTCTCCAGGCGGTCATTGGCGATGGCGGCTTCCTTGAAGGACAGCACCGCGGCGGCCATCAGACCGACCTCGTCCTTGCGGCCCACGCCGGGCACGTCGACCGTCTTGTCGCCAGAGGCCAGCCGGCGCATCACCGCCGTCATGGCGGTGACCGGGGCGGCGATAGAGCCGGATAGGGTCAGCCCGCCGCCGATGGCGATGGCCGCGGTCAGGCCAATGCCGAGCACCAGGGCGATGTTCGAAATGCGCAGGGTGGCCGCCTGGGCCTTGGTCTCGATGTCCAGTTGGGCCTTGGCCTCGTCAACGACGGCCTGGATGGCGTCTTCCACCGGCTCCACCGCCTTGTCGGCGGGACCATCGTGGGCGACCAGGGCCACGGCCTGCGGGCGGGTCGCCGGATCGACGCCGAGCTGCTCGCCGGGTTCGATGGCGACGGCGCGGTAGTTGGCGTAGGCGTCCTCGATGGCCTTCACCCGGCCCTTGGCCGCGTCATCTTCACCGGCCAGGGTGCGCAGCTCGTCGATGGCGGCCAGGAACTTGGGCTTGTGCGCCTCTTCCAGGCGTTTGACGTAGTAGTCGTCCCCGGACAGCAGGAAGCCGCGCAGGGAGTTCTCCTGGCGCGTCAGACGGAAGGCGGCGGTGTTGGCCGCCTCCACCGCCGAGTAGGCGCGGTTCATCCGCTCCACCGAGCGCTGGAAGCCCATATTGTTGGAGAACAGGGTCACGCCCATGACGGCGATTGTGGCCAGCATGACAGCGAACACCACCATCAGCTTGGTCGGAATTCGAAGGTCGCCGAAACGCATCAGGTGGTCTCCCAGGCCACACCCTGGGGATCGCCCCCTGTCGGTGCTGAAGTAGACCCCGCGTAAACCTGCGCCTTTGCGGCAAGGTTAATCGGACCTTTCATCGGGTGTGGCAGGTTGTCGCAAACCTCCTGCGCACAACGCCAGGGACGCGCCGCCCAGAAACACGAAACCCCGGTCGCGACGGGCGCGACCGGGGTCGTGGCGATCGGCGGACCGACCCTGAGGCCGGCCCGCCGCGCCGAACCGTCCGCGCCCAGGAGGACGCCAATGGCGACGGACGATTTTCGGAGCGAGGCGCCCAAGCCACCGACCGCAAGGCGGCCGGGTGGCTCGGTCCGGGGCGGGATGTGGGGGGACGGTCCGCCTCGGAGATGACGCGGGGGCCGTTGGCCGGACGCGTCAGACGCTTACGCAAATTCCTGCCGGGACGAACCCGGAAGAGGTCAGCCCTTCAGCTTCGACCAGATCGTGGTTCCGGCCAGCGTGATCGCGAACAGCGAGAAGGCGGCGATGACGCCGTCGAGATAGATTTGCTGGAACTGGGACATGGGCGATCTCCTCTTCGCCCATCCAGAATGGCTCAGCTTGGAATCGGCGCTTTGACGAAGATCAAACCGCGCCGCGCATGAGCCCGATCAGGCGCTCGATCCGGCCACAATTGGCGCCCAGATCCGGCGTCGGCGTCCGGCCGATGGCCCGCAGGTCGACGCGCGCGCCGCGGGGATCGGGCTGCACCCGCACCACGAGGTCGTTGGGCAGGCCGAAGGCCAGGCTGCGAGCGGTGGCCTCGAGCCGGCCGGCGACGGGATCATCGGTGACCAGGGCCAGGCCCGCGCCCTCGATGGCGGCCTTGGCCCGGGCGTAGGCCTGGCGGGTGTCGCCGGGCAGGACCAGGGGCCGGGCCTGGGCGCAGGTCTCGGCGTTGACGTCGGCCACCCGGCGCCCCGCAAAGACCTGGGAGCCCAGGGGGATCACCGGGTCGATCTCCACCGGAATGGCGTCCGCGCCCCGCTCCCGCATCATGCGCTGGGAGAAGGTCAGGGGCTTGGCCCAGTCGGTGGAGACGTCATTGACCGGCGGATTGGTCACCTGGGCCTGGCGCATCCAAAGATAGCCGCCCAGCATGCCCAGGCTGATCAGCAGGACGACAAAGGCCTTCAGGCCATGGCGAGCGAAGCCGGCGAACAGGGCCAGGATCACGCCGATCAGGCCGGTGGCGACGCTGAGCAGAGCCACCTTGGGCGCCCATTCCAGCGTCAGCACCCCAAGACCGGTCTTCCAGTCCATCAGGCCCAGGCGGGTGCAGATCATGGCCGCGGCGACCATGACGGCGGGCGCCAGGGCCACAAGCGCGGCCAGGGTCAGATAGCCGTCCGCCGTGCCGCCGGGCTTGCGGGCGGGCTTGCGGCGCAACGGCGCGGCGTAGATGGGCGCCTCTGACGCGAGCGTCAGGGGCGCCTCGATTTCAGGCGGGGGCGGAGCCGAGGGCGCGAGGGCCGACGGCTCAACGGCGAAAGGGACGTGGGCGTCCGCCCGGGCCTCCGACTCTTCCTGGGTGGCGGGGAAGGCGGCCAGGGTCGGTTCGATCACCGTCAGACCGTGGGGCGTCTCCGCCTGGACCGGATGAGCCTGAGGGCTCCAGGCCGCCGGCTCCACCGGAAACTCCGCTGTGGGCGGCGGCTCCGGATCAGGGGCGTAGATCTTCGGCTCCGGCGGCGCGGCCAGGGCCACCGGGGCGGTGGCGGCGGTCGGCAGCTTGTAGTCCGCCATACGCTGACGGATCAGCTTCTTGTCGATCTTGCCGGTGGCGCCCAGCGGGATGTCGTCCACGAAGACCACGTCGTCGGGCATCCACCACTTGGCGATCTTGCCTTCCAGGAACTTCAGGAACTCTTCCTTGGTGGCGGTCTCACCGGACTTCAGCTTGACCAGCAGCAGCGGGCGCTCGTCCCACTTAGGGTGGAAGACGCCGATGACGGCGGCCAGCTCGGCCTTGGGATGGCCCGCGGCGATGTTTTCGATTTCGATGGAGCTGATCCATTCGCCGCCGGACTTGATGACGTCCTTCGAGCGGTCGGTGATCTGCATGAAGCCATGCTCGTCGAGGGTCGCCACGTCGCCGGTGTCGAAATAGCCCTCGCCGTCGAGGATCTCGCCGCCGTCGCCGCGGAAGTATTCGCCGACCACGAAGGGCCCCTTGACCATCAGCTTGCCGAAGGTCGAGCCGTCGTGCGGCAGGCGCTCGCCGTTGTCATTGACCAGCTTCAGGTCGATGCCGAGCGGCGGGCGGCCCTGCTTCAGCTTGAAGCGGAGCTGGTCTTCCTCGCTCATGGCCGCGATGGCGGCGTTGGGCGTGGCCTGGGTGCCGAGCGGCGAGGTCTCGGTCATGCCCCAGGCGTGGGTGACGTCGACGCCATAGTCGTCGCGGAACCGGCGCACGATGCTTTCCGGCACAGCCGAGCCGCCGATGACCACGCGCTTCAGGCTCGAGAGCTTGCCGTTGGTGGCTTCCAGGTGCTGCAGCAGCATCTGCCAGACGGTCGGCACGGCCGCCGAGAAGGTGACCTGCTCGGTCTCCAGGAGCTCGTGGATCGAGGCGCCGTCCAGCTTCTGGCCGGGCATGACCAGCTTGGCGCCCACGGCCGGGGCCGAGAAGGCGACGCCCCAGGCGTTCGCGTGGAACATCGGCACCACGGGCAGCACGGTGTCGCGCGCGCCGATGCCGAGCACGTCCGCGCCCATCGTCACCAGGGTGTGGAGGAAGTTCGAGCGGTGCGAGTACTGCACGCCCTTCGGATTGCCGGTGGTGCCGGAGGTGTAGCAGAGGCCGGCCGGGGTGCTTTCGTCGAAGCCGCCCCAGGCGCACTGGTCCGAGGCCTCGCCCACCAGGGTCTCATAGCAGAGCGCGCCGGGCAGCTCGGCGGTCATGTGCGCCGCGTCCGTGAAGACGATGATCTGCTTCACCGTCGGGATCTGGTCGCGGATCTGGTTCAGCACCGGCAGGAAGGTCAGGTCGGTGAAGATGACCCGGTCTTCGGCGTGATTGATGATGTAGACGAGCTGCTCGGAGAACAGGCGCGGGTTCAGGGTGTGGCAGACCGCGCCGATACCCATGATGCCGTACCAGGCCTCGATGTGGCGGGCGGTGTTCCAGGCCAGCGTCGCGACCCGGTCGCCCTGCTGGACGCCCAGGTTGCGCAGCACGTTGGACACGCGCTTGGCCCGGCCGTGGACCTCAGCATAGGTGGTCCGCACAATCGGACCTTCCACCGAGCGGGTGACGATTTCACGCCCGCCATGCCAGGACTTGGCGTGATCGATGATGCGATCGACCGTAAGCGGCCAGTCCTGCATCCTGCCTTGCATCTTGGGTTTCCTCCGGCCTTTGACCCTGTTGGGTTTCGCTTAGGCTAGACAGCGGTTGACGTCTAGGCAACGCGACGCCCGCGCCGGGCGAGATCGGCGCGCAACCACCTTGTCTATCGCGCCGGCCCGCAGAATTTCTGCGAGGCATTCCATTTTATTCCTATCGCTCATATGGAATTACAGAGGTTACACCCCCGGTGTCACCACACCACCATGAGGGGCCGCCATGTCGAAGCTTGAACTCACCCGCCGCGATATCGCCGCCGGCGCCAAGGCCGCGGCGGTCGCGCCCGCGGGCGTGGCCCAGGCCGCGCCGGCGCCGGCCACCCTGTTGAACGTCAGCTACGACCCGACGCGGGAGCTCTACAAGGAGATCAACGCGGCCTACGCCAAGTATTGGAAGGGCCGCACCGGCCAGACGGTGACCGTGAACCAGAGCCATGGCGGCTCCGGCAAGCAGGCCCGCGCCGTGATCGACGGCCTGGAGGCCGACGTCGTCACCCTGGCCCTGGCCGCCGACATCGACGAGATCTCCGAGCGCGCCAAGCTCTTGCCCGCCAACTGGCAGAGCCGCCTGCCGAACAACTCGACCCCGTACGTGTCCACGATCGTCTTCCTGGTCCGCAAGGGCAATCCGAAGGGGATCAAGGACTGGAGCGACCTGGTGAAGCCGGGCTTCGGCGTCATCACCCCTAATCCGAAGACCTCGGGCGGCGCGCGCTGGAGCTATCTGGCGGCCTACGCCTTCGGCCAGAAGAAGGGCGGCGACGCCGCGGCCCGGGACTTCGTGCGCAAGCTCTACAAGAATGTGCCGGTGCTGGACGCGGGCGCCCGCGGCTCCACCACCACCTTCGCCCAGCGCGGCATCGGCGATGTCCTGCTGTCCTGGGAGAACGAGGCCAAGCTGACCATCGACGAGTTCGGCCCGAACTTCGACGTGATCTATCCGTCGATGTCGATCCTGGCCGAGCCGCCGGTCGCCCTGGTCGACAAGAACGTTGACCGCCACAAGACCCGCACCCTGGCCACCGGCTATCTGAACTTCCTCTACAGCCCGCTGGCCCAGGACATCATCGGCAAGCACTTCTTCCGCCCGCGTGAAGCCGCGGCGGCCAAGAAGTACGCCGGCCAGTTCAAGCAGATCCCGCTGGTCACCGTCGACAAGGCCTTCGGCGGCTGGAAGAAGGCCCAGAAGGTCCACTTCTCCGACGGCGGCGTCTTCGACCAGATCTACGCATGACGGCGGCGGTCGCGCGGCCCGGACGGCGCCTCGTCCAGCCCTCCATCCTGCCGGGCTTTCCCCTGGCGATCGGGATCACCCTGGCCTGGCTGGGGCTGATCGTCGTGCTGCCGCTGATCGCGCTGGCCCTTCGGCCGGCGGAGATCGGCCTGTCCGGGGTGATCGAGACCCTGACCCAGCCTCGGGTGCTGGCGGCGCTGAAGCTCAGCTTCGGCCTGTCGGCCCTCGCCGCCCTGGTCAATGCGCCGCTCGGCCTGCTGATCGCCTGGACCCTGACCCGCTACGCCTTTCCGGGACGGCGCATCCTCGACGCCCTGGTCGACCTGCCCTTCGCCCTGCCGACAGCGGTGGCCGGCATCGCCCTGACCGCCATCTATGCGCCCAATGGCCTGATCGGGTCGCTCGCCGCCCAGGCGGGGATCAAGATCGCCTACACCCCGCTCGGCATCTTCATCGCCCTGGTGTTCATCGGCCTGCCCTTCGTGGTTCGCACCCTGCAGCCGGTGCTTGAGGACCTGGACACCGAGGTCGAGGAAGCCGCCCGCACCCTGGGCGCCACCGACCTGCAGCGGACCACCCGCGTGGTCCTGCCGACCCTCTTCCCCGCCCTGATTTCCGGCGTCAGCCTGGCTTTCGCCCGGGCGGTAGGCGAGTACGGCTCGGTGGTGTTCATCGCCGGCAACATGCCGCTGAAGACCGAGATCGCCCCGCTGCTGATCGTCATCAAGCTGGAAGAGTACGACTATGCCGGCGCCGCGGCGGTGGGCCTGGCCATGGTCGGCGCCGCCTTCGCGATCCTGGGGGTGGTCAACATCGCCCAGAACGCCCTGGTCCGCAGGGGCCGCGCATGAGCCTCGCCCCCGCCCGCGAAGTTCCCAACCGCGAGGGGCCTGAGCGCCCCACGGCCCGTGCGCCCCTCGTGCGCCTGCCGGGCCTTGCGCCCCTGTTCGTCCTGGCCACCACCGTGATCATGGCGGTGCTGGTGGGCCTGCCGCTGTTCACCGTCTTCCACGACGCCTTGTCCAAGGGAACCGAGGCCTACCTGGCCGCCCTGAAGGAGCCGGACGCGCTCGCCGCGATCCGCCTGACCCTGACGGTCGCGGCCATCTCCGTGCCCCTGAACGCCATCTTCGGCGTGGCGGCGGCCTGGGCGGTGACGCGGTTCGAGTTCGTCGGCCGCAACCTCTTGATGACGGTGCTCGACCTGCCCTTCTCCATCTCGCCGGTGGTGTCGGGCCTGGTCTGGGTGCTGCTGTTCGGGGCTCAGGGCTGGTTCGGGACCTGGCTGATGGACCACGACCTGAAGATCATCTTCGCCCTGCCCGGCCTCGTGCTGGCGACGGTGTTCGTCACCCTGCCCTTTGTCGCCCGCGAGCTGATCCCGCTGATGCAGCAGCAGGGTTCCGACGAGGAGGCCGCGGCCATCACCCTGGGCGCCTCGGGCTTCGCCACCTTCTGGCGCGTGACCCTGCCGAACATCCGCTGGGCCCTGCTCTATGGCGTCCTGCTCTGCAACGCCCGGGCGATGGGCGAGTTCGGCGCGGTCTCCGTCGTCTCCGGCCACATCCGCGGCCTGACCACCACCCTGCCCCTGCATGTGGAGGTCCTCTACAACGACTACGACTATGTCGGCGCCTTCGCGGCCGCCTCGGTCCTGGCCGGTCTCGGCCTTCTCACCCTCATCCTGAAGACAGCGCTCGAATGGCGGCACGCCGATGACCTTTCCCCTGCCCGCAAGCCCTGACGCCTCGCAGCTCGCCCTGGATATCCGCGGGATCTCCAAGACGTTCGGCCGGTTCCCGGCCCTGAACGACGTCTCTCTGCAGGCGCGCGACAAGGAGTTCCTGGCCCTGCTTGGTCCCTCGGGCTCGGGCAAGACCACCCTGCTGCGCGTGCTGGCGGGGCTCGAGACGCCGGACCAGGGCGAGATCCGCTTCGACGGCGGCGACTTCCTGGCCCTGCCCGCCCGCAAGCGCCGGGTGGGCATGGTGTTCCAGCACTACGCCCTGTTCCGCCACATGACCGTGGCCCAGAATATCGCCTTTGGCCTGACCGTGCGGCCGCGCGCCGAGCGCCCCAGCGCCAAGGCGATCCGCGAGCGGGTCGGCGACCTCTTGAACCTCGTCCAACTGCCCGGCCTGGAGAAGCGCTATCCGGCCCAGTTGTCCGGCGGCCAACGGCAGCGCGTGGCGCTGGCCCGGGCCCTGGCCATCGAGCCGCGCCTGCTGCTGCTGGACGAGCCCTTCGGCGCCCTGGACGCCAAGGTCCGCCGCGACCTGCGCCAGTGGCTGCGCGAGCTGCATGACCGGGCCGGAGTCACCACCGTCTTCGTCACCCACGACCAGGACGAGGCCCTCGACATGGCCGACCGGGTGGCGATCCTCAAGGACGGTCGCCTGGTCCAGCTCGGCCGACCGGACGAGGTCTATGACAACCCCGCCGACCCGCACGTGTTCGACTTCCTGGGCTCGGCCTGCCGGTTCGAGGGCACGGTCGAAGGCGCCCAACTGGCCGTCGCCGGCTGGCGCACCACGGCGCCCGCGACCGCGCCCCAGGGCCAGGTGCTGGTCATGTTCCGCCCCGACGAGGTGGCCATCGCCCCAGCCGACCAACCCGGCATCGCCGGCCAGGTGGAGAGCGTCTCCGCCCGCGGCCAGGACATCCGGGCCAATGTGCGCCTGACCTCGGGCGTGGTGGAGCTGAAGGTGCGCGCCGAGACACTCAGCTTCGCCCTGGCGCCCGGCCTGCCGGTCCGGGTCCAGCCCCTGCGGCCCCAGCTCTATCCGGCCTGAACCCCATCGGGCCAACGCCCGACCCCGCCATCCTGAACGAGCAGGCCCGTCAGGGTGCGGTCCAGGTGCTGATGCCGCCAGGCCAGCATCCCCTGCGCCTTGGCCAGGATCAACGACGGGTCGGTGACCGGGGTCCGCCAGGTGGGATCGGCCTCCAGGTCGAAGCACAGGGCTGAGCCGTCGCCGAACTGGACATAGGCCGTGGTCTCATCGCGCCGGACAGCCAGGTTCTGGCGCTCCAGCCGGCGGTCCCAGGGCCATTGGTGCGGTCCGAGTGGAATCGCCGCGCCACGCCAGTCGAACTCCCAATGCGCCGCCTCGCGCCACCAGGGCGGATCCTCGCCGGCCAGGAAGGGCGTCAGGGGCAGGCCGTCGCACTGGGCTGGAATGGCCACGCCCATCGCCTCGCAGAGGGTGGGCAGGATGTCGACGTTCTCGGTGAACCGCTCCACCACGGTTCCATGCGCCTTGGGCCGCCTCGGGTCCCTGATGATGCAGGGGATATGATAGCTGGCCTCGAAGAAGCCGCCCTTCTGGATCAGGCCGTGGTCGCCCAGCTGTTCGCCGTGGTCCGCCGTGACGATGATCAGGGTGTCGTCCCACAGGCCGCGGTCCTCCAGGGCCTTCCACAGCCGGCCGAGTTGGGCGTCGACCTCGTGGATCATGCCGAAGTACTGGGCCTGGATCTTCGCCATCTCGGCGGGGTCGTCGGGCGCCCGCAGGACGGAGCGCCTGAGGCTGTCGTGCAGCCGGTGACGGGTCTCGCCCATCGCGATGGGCGCGGGCATGTCCTCAGGGGCGTAGAGGTCGGCGTACCACCCTGCCGCCGCATAGGGCGGATGCGGGCGCAGCTGGGACAGGTGGGCGAAGCGCGGGCCCGCTTGAGCGTCGATCCAGTCGATCAGGCCGTCCGTGTGCCAGGCTGACAGGCTGTGCTCGGCCGGGCGGCCGGGTTCGCCGCCCACGGCGCCCTCGTAGTCATCCGGGACCTCGTAGCCCAGGTCGCGCAGCCAACGGACCCAGACGCCCGGATCGTGGGTCGCGAAGTTCAGCCCGACCTCGAAGCCCGGCAGGATCCCCTCCCAGGTCAGCAGGCGCGGATCCTCCGGGCCGGTCGCCTCGCGCGGGTCCACCGCCTGGTCGGTATAGCCGAACAGGGTCGGGACATAGCCCGCCCGCCGGGCCGCCCAGGCCACATTGTCCAGCCGCCGGTCCAGGGGCGCGCCATTGCCCACCACGCGGTGGTTCATCTGGTACGTGCCTGTGTACAGGCTGGCCCGGCCCGGACTGCAGGGCGCGGCCTGGCTGTAGTGCCGCGCGAACCGCACGCCCTCGGCCGCCAGGCGGTCAAGGTTCGGAGTCCGCGCCAAGGGATGGCCCGCCGCCGAAAGGCAGTCGCCGCGGAATTGGTCGAGGGTGATCAGAATGACGTCCACATGGACGAGCATGGATCGAGCATGGACGACTGTCATCCCCCGCCCGCAGGGATCATTACAGGCAAGTAAGTTATGTAAATATTCGAGAAGACATTACACCCATGTAATTCTGTTAAATCGGCGTCATTACACCGACTTAACAAGACTATATCGCCGATCTTCAGTAGAACAAACTCATCGGCCGCACAGAAACGGCCAAACAAAATTCAGACCGGAGAGCCCAAATGTCCAAGACCCGTTCCATCGCCGCCGTCGCCACCCTGCTTCTGGCCGGCCTGCCCATGATCGCCCTCGCCACCTCGGCCAACGCCCAGCCCGCCGTGATCAAGGTCTCCGACCTGAACCTGGCCAGCCCGACCGGCCAGAAGATCTTCACCCAGCGCGCCCACGACGCCGCCCGCACGGTCTGCCGCGTCACGCCCGGCACCCGCGCCCCGAACCGCGCCTGCCAGGCCGCGGTGGTCGCCGAGGCCCAGGAAAAGGCCGCCGCCATCACCCCGTCGATGATGGCCGCCCGCTAAGACCGGAATTCGAGACCGGCTCGACCGCTCCTGCCCCCCCGCGGTCCAGCCGGGGCCTTCTCCCGAGGCCCCCAAAAGAGAAGCCCGCCGTTGCCCCGGCGGGCTTCTTCATGTTCGGATGGCGCCAGGCTGAGGCTCAACCTGGAGGACGCCCATGGCGCAGGTCCGCTATCTGGTCCGCGATGTTGACCGCTCGATCCGCTTCTTTGTCGACCTGCTGGGGTTTGAGCTGCGTCAGCAGTTCGGGCCGGCCATGGCCATCCTGGCGCGGGACGATCTGACCCTGTGGGTCGCGGGCCCGCAGGCCTCCGCCGCGCGGCCCATGCCGGACGGCCGCCAGCCGGAGCCCGGCGGCTGGAACCGGTTTGTCCTGACCGTTGAGGACATCGAGGCGACCGTGGCCCGCCTGCGCGAGGCGGGCGCCGTGTTCCGCAATGAGATCATCACCGGGCCGGGCGGCCGACAGGTCCTGGTCGAGGACCCATCCGGCAACCCGATCGAGCTGTTCCAGCCCGCGTAGAACCCTACTTCACCCACTTGGCCAGGTAGTCGGCCAGGCTCTGGGGGGTCATGTTGCGGGCGTCGGACAGCTTGGAAACCTGGCCCTGGTTGAGCAGCTTGTCGGTCTTGGGATCGACGATCAGCAGGCTGGGCACGCCCTCCAGGCGCTGGGTGATGCCGTAGTGCGCCGGGACCTGCAGGTTCTTGTTGAACCGGCCCACGTCGACGATGACCTCGACATAGTGCTTGTCGACGAAGCGCTGCATCTCCGGCAGGTCGAGGGTGCCGGCCAGCACGCGGCAGTCGCCGCACCAGTTGCCGCCCAGGTCGATGAGCAACAGCTTGCCGGACTTCTTGGCCTGGGCCTTGGCCTTGGCGACCGCGGCGTCGACGGCTTCGGCGCTGGCGGCCTCGTCATAGGGATAGGGCAGCGGGGTCTTCAGCTGGGCGTAGCTGGAGATGCTGACCTTGGGCGCGGGCGTGGCCGCCTGGGCGGCGCCGGCGAAGGCCAGTAGGGCGGCGGCGGCGAGGGCCGGGCGCAGGTTCATGGGAAGTCTCCGGACGGAAGATGTCTTGGGACCTGACTAGAGGCGCCTTCTCCTAGCTCATAACCAGGATTTCACCGGGGCGATGCGGGTTTTCTAAAAGCCACCGCTGTCATCCCGGAAAGCGCGGAGCGCTTGTCCGGGACCCATATGCGTGGGGCTGTCCGGATAGTTCGGCGTCTATGGGTCCAGGTCTTTCGCTTACGCGAAAACCGGGATGACACCTTAGAGGGCGCCCCACGCCCTGACATTCTCGTCCACCGCCCGGGTCGCATCGACCTTGGTCCAGGTCACCTCGCCCACGTCGCGCTCGAGCTGCATCTTCAGGGTGGCGACGGTGGCGTCGGAGGCGTCGCCGGTGCGATGGGCGATGCGGTCGGCCAGCACCTCTGCGGGGGCGTCCAGCCAGACTCCGCGAAACGGAACCCCCGCCTCGGCGGCCAAGGCCTGCGGGCGGGCGCGCAGCTCCGGCTGGATAAAGGTGGCGTCCAGCACCACCGCGCGGCCGGCCGCCAGCAGGGACCGGGCGTCGGCGAACAGGGTGTCATAGACATCGGCGTAGAAGGCCGGCGAGTAGACGCTGTCGGGCAGGCGGGCGTCCGGGGCGACGCCCAGCAGCCGCTTGCGGACCTCGTCGGTGCGCAGGACCACCGCGCCGGGCGAGGCGCCAAGATGGGGTGCGGCGGCGCGGGCGAAGCTGGTCTTGCCCGCGCCCGACAGGCCGGTGACCGCGACCAGTTGCGGCGCAGCGGGCCTGAGGTGCGCGGCGGCGGCGGCGAGATAGGCCCGCGCCTCGGCGTCCTTGCCGGAATTGCCGCAGACGTGGGCCCGCACCACGGCCCGCACCGACAGCAGCAGGGGCAGCAGGGCCATGCCATCGCGCAAGGGCTCGCCCCAGGTCCGCGCCGCCTCGTCGAAATAGGCGGCCAGCACATGGGCCGCCGCCTGGCGCTTGTCCCGGAAGTCCAGGTCCATGAGCAGGAAGGCCAGGTCGTAGAGGACGTCGATCTCCGACAGCACATCGTTGAACTCGATGCAGTCGAACAGCATGGGCTTGCCGTTCTCCAGCACGATATTGCCCAGGTGCAGGTCCCCGTGGCAGTGGCGCGAGAAGCCGGCCGCGCGGCGGGCCTCCAGCAGGTCCGCCCGGCGGTCGAGCTCAGCATAGGTGTCGGCGATCACCGCCTCGACCTCGGCGACGCCCAGGCGATCCGCCATGCCCCGCAGCAGGTGGGCGTTGGAATCGATGGTGTATTTCAGGTTGGCGACGCCGCCGCCCTCGGGGCGGACCGGGGCCTCGGCGTGGACGCGGGCGACCAGCCGCCCCAGGGCGTCGGACAGGGGGGCGTCCACCAGGTCGGGCCGGGCCGACAGGACCAGGGTCTCGTCGAACCGGCGCATCTCCAGCGCATACTCGACCGTCACCCCGAACCCCTCGAGCTCCAGGCGGCCGTCGGCGGCGCGGGTCACCCGGCGCACGCCGCGATAGATGTCCGGCGCGGTAGCGCGGTTGAAGGCGAGCTCGCGCTCCAGCGCCCAGCGCCGCTGCTCCAGGGTGGAGAAGTCCAGATAGCCCAGGTCGACCCGGCGCTTGACCTTGAAGGCCGTGTCGCCGGCCAGATAGACGCGGGCGCAGGCGGTCTCGATGGGGTTGGGCTCCGACCGCGCGGCGAACCAGGCGGCGACCTCGGCCTCCTCGTCAGCCGGGCTCGGGCTCAAGGATAGAGCCTCTCGGTGGTCCAGCCGCCCTCCGCCCGGTGGAAGACCAGGCGCTCGTGCAGGCGGAAGGGACGGTCGCGCCAGAACTCGATCTTCTGCGGCGTCACCCGCCAGCCGGACCAGTGCGGCGGGCGCGGGATCTTCGACAGGCCGAACTTCAGGCCGTACTCGGCGATCTTCTTCTCGAAGGCCAGGCGGTCCGGCAGGGCCCTGGACTGTTCCGAGGCCCAGGCGCCTAGCTGGGCCGGGCGGGCGCGGGTGGCCCAGTAGGCGTCGGCTTCTTCAGGCGTGACGGCCGAGACCGTCCCGCGCACCCGCACCTGGCGGCGCAGGGACTTCCAGTGGAACAAAAGCGCGGCCTTGGGATTGGCCGCCAGTTGGCGCCCCTTGGCGCTGCCGAGGTTCGTATAGAAGACGAAGCCGTCGGGGCCGGCGTCCTTCAGGAGCACCATACGAACATCGGGCAGGCCGTCTTCGTCGGCCGTGGCGATGGCCATGGCGTTGGGGTCGTTGACTTCCTTGGCCGAAGCGTCCGCCAGCCAGTCGGCGAACAGGGCGAAGGGGTCCTCCGCGCTCAGGGCCGGAAGGTCGGCCTGGGCGACGTTCTTCAGGTACTCCTCCTCGCTGGGCGAGGCGGGGATGGCGGGCTTGTCGGTCATGGCCCGGCTATAGCGCGTCATGCGGCCAAACGGCAGGGGGTTCCCAAACTGGGGCCAAAGGGACTGGGTTTCACCGGCCCGCTCATCCTAGCCTTGCAGCGGACAAGGTCCTGCGACCGCAGGTCTCAGGGCGCCTTGGCCGTAACAGGATTAACGACGGACCCATGACCCTGGTGCGCAAGGAAGAGATGGCCGCCGCGCGGCTGGCGAGACTGGCCCCCGACCTCGACGCCCGGATGGCCGAGATCGTCGACGCCCTGCTGGAGCTGAGCGGGGCGGCCCACCGCGACGCGGTGATCGACCGGGTGGCTCATCGGCGCACCGGACAGGCCGCCTCCCCCGGCCTGAAGGCCGAATTGATCGCAGCCTTTGACGCCCATTGCCGCGCGCTCCGGTCCCGGGGCCTCGCGCCCCTGGTCCACCGGCCCTTCGGCGAGCGCTCGCATCGCTGGGCCCTGACCCCGGAAGCGGATGACTTCCTGCGCAGGGCGAGCCTGTAGACGGGCGCCTTCCCTTCCCGCCCCGAGCCGCTACATAGGCGCCGATGTTGCGCGTCAACGAGATCAAGCTGCCGATCGATCACCCGCCGCAGGCCCTGGAGGCGGCGCTGCGGGCGCGGCTGGGCCTCGAAGGCGCCGAACTGGTGCGATTCGAGGTGGCCAAGCGGGCCCATGACGCCCGACGCAAGACCGCGATCCTGATGGTCTACAATGTGGACGTCGAGGTCACCGACGAGGCGGCGGTGCTGAAGCGCTGCAAGGACGATCCCAAGATCGGCCCGACCCCGGACACCCGCTATCGCCCGGTGGCCCAGGCGCCGGCGGACCTGGCTGAGCGGCCGCTGGTCATCGGCGCCGGTCCCTGCGGGCTGTTCGCCGGCCTGATCCTGGCTGAGATGGGGTTCAAGCCCATCATCCTAGAGCGCGGCAAGGTGGTGCGGGAACGCACCAAGGACACCTGGGGCCTGTGGCGCAGAAGCGAGCTGAACCCGGAGTCCAACGTCCAGTTCGGCGAGGGCGGGGCCGGCACCTTCTCGGACGGCAAGCTCTACAGCCAGATCAAGGACCCGCGGCACCTTGGCCGCAAGGTGCTGACCGAGTTCGTGCAGGCCGGCGCGCCGGAAGAGATTCTGACCGAGGCCCATCCGCACATCGGCACCTTCCGGCTGGTGACCATGGTCGAGTCCATGCGCGCCAAGATCGAGGCCCTGGGCGGAGAGTACCAGTTTCAGTCGCGGGTGACCGACCTGCTGGTCGAGACCGCCGCCGACGGAACCCGCCGCGTGGCGGGCGTTAGGCTGCACACCGGCGAGGAGATCGCCGCGCGCCATGTGGTCATGGCCCTGGGCCACAGTTCGCGCGACACCTTCGCCATGCTGCTGGAACGCGGCGTATTCCTGGAGGCCAAGCCGTTCTCGCTCGGCTTCCGCATCGAGCATCCGCAGTCCTGGATCGACAAGGCCCGCTTCGGCCCCTTCGCCGGACACAAGGACCTGGGGGCGGCGGCCTATAGCCTGTCGCACCACTGTTCGAACGGCCGCACCGTCTATTCCTTCTGCATGTGCCCGGGCGGCACGGTGGTCGCCGCGGCCTCGGAGCCGGGCCGGCTGGTGACCAACGGCATGAGCCAGTATTCGCGCAACGAGCGGAACGCCAACGCCGGCATCGTGGTGGGGGTGACCCCGGACAAGGACTATCCGGGCCACCCCCTGGCCGGGGTCGAGTTGCAGCGGCGCTGGGAAGAGGCCGCGTTCAAGGCCGGGGGCGGGACCTATGCGGCGCCGGGCCAGAGGGTCGGCGACTTCCTCGCCGGTCGCCCCTCGCAGGCCCTGGGCGAGGTGATCCCCTCGTACAGGCCGGGCGTCACGCCCACCGACCTGTCGGCCTGCCTGCCGGACTACGCGATCACCGCGATCCGCGAGGCCCTGCCGGTCTTCGCGCGACAGATCGCCGGCTTCGCAGCCGACGACGCCGTGCTGACCGGGGTGGAGACCCGCACCTCCTCGCCCGTGCGGATCACCCGCGGCAAGGACCTCCAGAGCCTGAACACCCGCGGCCTGTTCCCGGCCGGCGAAGGCGCGGGCTATGCCGGCGGCATCCTGTCGGCGGCGGTGGACGGCATCAAGGTGGCCGAGGCTGTGGCCCTGGCGATCACGGATCATTAAGCTTTACGGCAAGTAAAACTTAATTCTTAACCGCCCGGTTCGGGGTTTGCCTCGTTCACACAATCTCTGAAACTGCCCAATTCGGGCGACTCTCCCGAAATATACTCAAGTTGTCGGACATTTTTTTAAGCGTAACGCCTCTCTAGTCGAAAGCCAGACCACAGGCCCCCGACTGGACGAGCCCTTGACTCAATTCGACCAGAAGACCGATCCGGCGAGCGATCCGCTCGACCTCGCCCTGTTGCGGCTGGCGCACCGCAACAACCTGACCACCATGGTGGTGCAGATCGCCGCTTCGATCGGCGTGGTGCTGGCCGCCCACCGAGGGGATCACCCGGTCTACCTGACCTGGCTGGGTGTGGTCCTGGCCCTGGCGGCGGCGCGACTGCTGGTCGACCGCAAGCTGGCCAGTATGCTGAGCGCCTCGCCCACCCCGCCGTGGCCGCAACTGAACCGCTGGTCCCAGGCGCACGCCGGCGGCCTGATCCTGAGCGCGGCGCTGTGCGCCGGGCTGGCCTGGAAGATGCTGCCGGTGGAAAACGCCGAAAGCCAATTCGTCATCATCATCATCCTGTCGGCCCTGTCCGGGGGCGCGATCGGCGTGCTGGCGCCCATGAAGCTGACCGGGCGGATCTATGTGAGCCTGATGCTGGCGCCGGCCTGCGCCCAGCTGCTGATGCTGGGCGGGCCCCAGGCGGTGCTGGGCCTGCTGGGCCTGGTGTTCTGGGGCGTCATGCTGGTGGGCCACCACAACAACCACACCCTGACGGTCCGCTCGATCAATCTGGGCCGCGAAAACCTCTCCCTGATCCGGCGCTTGAAGGAGCACGCCGACGAGGTCGAGGAGATGAACCACACCCTGGAGCAAAGGGTGGCCGAGCGTACGGTGGAGCTCCGCGACCTAGCGGTCCAGGCCCAGGCGGCCAACCGCGCCAAGTCGGAATTCCTGGCCACCATCAGCCATGAGATCCGCACCCCGCTGAACGGGGTGCTGGGCATGGTGCAGATTCTGGAGCGGGGCAAGCTGGACGACCTGCAGCGCGGCCGGGTGTCGGTGATCCGCGCCTCGGCCCAGATGCTGCTGGGCATTCTCAACGACGTGCTGGACATCTCCAAGATCGAGGCCGGTGCGCTCAGCCTGTCCTCGGCGCCCTTTGACCTGGCTCCGTTCGGCGAAGGCCTACGCCGGCTCTATGAGCCCCTGGCGCAGGAAAAGGGCCTGACCTTCACCCTGACCGTGACCGAGACCGAGGCCCTGCCCCGGATCGGCGACGAGGTGCGGCTGCGGCAGATCCTGTCCAACCTGATCTCCAACGCGCTCAAGTTCACCGACGAGGGCTCGATCCGCGTCGAGATCAACGCTCACGGCGACGACGTGGTCATGTCTGTGCACGACACCGGTGTCGGCATCGCGCCGCAGGATCAGGCCCAGGTGTTCGACAAGTTCGTGCAGGCCGACGGCTCGCACAACCGCCGCGCGGGCGGCACCGGACTGGGCCTGGCCATCTGCCGGGACCTGGCGACCCTGATGAAGGGCGAGATCGACCTGATCTCCGCGCCGGGGGTTGGCTCGACCTTCACCCTGCGCCTGCCGCTGCCGACGGCGGAGCGGCGCGAGGTCCGGCCGGCGCCGGCCGCGGTCACCCCGCGAGGTCCCAAGGTGCTGATCGTCGACGACAACGCCACCAACCGCATGGTGCTGCAGTCGCTGCTGCTCGACTACGGCGTCGCCGCCCAGACGGCGGAGAACGGCGCCGAGGCCGTGGACGCCTGGGCTGACCGCGAATGGAACGCCATCCTGATGGATATCAGCATGCCGGTGATGAACGGGATGGAAGCCACCCTGGCCATCCGCGAGCGCGAACGGGAGACCGGCCGCGGCCACACCCCGATCATCGCGGTCACCGCCAGCGCGATGTCCCACGAAACCGAGGCCTATCTGGCCGCCGGCATGGACGCCGTGGTCGCCAAGCCGGTGGACGCCGACACCCTGATGGCGATCCTGACCGACCGCATGCGGCTGGCCGCCTAGGGTTCAGGGCGCGGGGGCTGCGTAACGGAGCTCCAACCCCACCGCCGAGTTGCGGGAGAATCCCTTCCAGGTCTGGCCGGTGCCGCCGGGGCTGCGGGCGTCATAGGCCTGGGCCGAGGCCGGCCAGCGCCCGTCGGCGCCGTTCGTCACGTCACTGACCAGATAAGCCGCCCGGTCCGCCTGCCCTTTGACCTTCAGGTCCAGGAAGGCGGTGATCATGTGCTGATCGATCCCCATGATCCGGTCCTTGCGCCAGACGGGGTCTTCGAACCAGTGGAAGTCATAGAGCCGCTCGCGCATCTGCGGCGGGGCGGCGCTCATGCCGATCCCGTGGCCGGCGTTCTGGAAGACCAGCATCCAGCGTTCGGCCCGCCGCGCCTGGGCGAAGACCGGGGCGATCCCGTCGGTGAAGCCTACGGTCGCGTCATGGTCGCCGCCGATCAGCAGCAGGGGCGAGGTCACGCCCATCAGGCCCTCCGTTCCCCAGGCGCCGAAGCGGACCCCGGCTGGAGCGATGGCCACGACAGCCTTGAGCCCCGGAAGCGCCAGCTCCCCCTGCCGCGGACCGCCTGCGGCATAGGCCGCCAGGGCGCCATCGGGAACCGCCTGGACCAGAGGCCCCTTAGCGTCCAGCGCCGCGCCCGCCACGGTCAGGACCCCATAGCCGCCCATGGAGTAGCCGATCAGGGCCATGCGGTCGGGGTCGGCGGAGGCGAGGCCCGGCGCGTGCACCCGGGCGCGGTCCTGCAAGGTCCGGGCGACAAAGGCGATGTCCAGCGGGCGACGCAGCATCGGCCCGGGAAACCCGTTGCGATCAGCGATGTCCGGGTCGTTGTGATGGATCGCGGCGACCACATAGCCCTTGGAGGCCAGGTTCTCGCCCAGCCAGCTCATGGCCTCCGGCGCATTGCTGTAGCCGTGGGAGAGGATCACCAGCGGAAAAGTCCCGGCAGCCTCGGTCGCGTCCCGCACCGCCAGGCCGGGGACGGTGAACTCCGCCGGCGGACGCGGGGGCTCCCCGGGCAGGGCGGCGGAATAGACCACCGGCCGCGCGCCAGGCTTGGCCTTCGCCGGGTACCAGATCTCCACGGGCAGGACCCGGTCGGCCCGCCCCCCCTTGATCGGATCCGCCTGGTCGGGCTGGACCAGTGTGACCGACCGCACGCCCACGGCGTAGCCGCCCAGGGCGGCGAGCTCCGGCGCGTCCAGGCTGGGGATGCTGGGCGCGCGGTCGTCAGCGAGGACAGGGGTGGCGACCAAGGCCAGGAGCAGGGCGAGGATGGGGCGGCGCATGCGACTCTTCATGGCCGTCTCCTAGCCCGACAAGTTCGAAGAGATATGACAGCCGCGACGTGCTTAACGCGCCGTTGACCCTGTTCGCCTTAGCTGGCCCGATGAAGTCTGCGGGCGGTGGCATGGGCGTGAAGCAGGCGCGGGAGATCCTGCGCCTTTCGCCCTTTCACACCCCGGCCGAGCTGAGGCTGGCCTTCCGAGACGCCGCCAAGCGCGCCCATCCCGACCGCTCCGGAGGCGACGCCGAACGCTTCCGCCAGGTGGTCGAGGCCTTTCACCTGCTGCAGGGCCTGGCTGAGGCCCGCGCCCAGGCCAAGGACAGCATCATCCAGCCGCCCGCGCCCATCCGCCCGGCTCGCGAGGAAGCCCCCACCCTGGCCATCAGCCCGGCGACGGCCTTCGCGGGCGGGTCGGCCGAGCATGTCCTGGCCGACGGGCGACGCCTCCGCCTGACCCTGCCCGCAGGCCTGCGGACCGGCGACCAGGTGCGGGCCGGCGAGGTCCAGCTGACCGTGGCGATCCGCGGGGATGGCGACCTTCTGGTGCGCGGCGACGACCTGTGGCTGACCGTGCCGGTCGAGCCGCGCCTGTTGGCCGAGGGCGGCCGGATCACCGTGGAGACCCCGCTGGGCCGGCGCGTTGTCTGGATCACCAAGAAGGCCGGAGCGCGCGGACTGGTCCGCCTGCCGGGCCAGGGCCTGCCCGCCCGCGGCCGTCGGCGCGAGGGCCATCTGTTCCTGCGCCTGACGCCCCAGACCCGAACGACGGCCTCGGCGGCCCGCACCCTGCTGCGCCGCTTCGCCGCCGCCTGGGCCGCCTGATCAGGCGCGACGCCGCCAGGCCGCCGACAGGACGAGGGCCGAGGCGGCCATCAGCAGGCCATGAAGCCGCGGGTCGAACCAGGAGCCCTGGACCGGGAAAAGCTGCCAGGCCAGGTTTGAGGCGGCGTGGAACAGGATCGCCCCAGCCAGGCCCAGCCCGGCATGCCGACAGGCCTGGACCATGATCAGCCGCATGGCCACGGTCCCCAGGGTCCACCACGCGATCCAGGCCGGGGCGCGACCGACGGCGATGAGGGCCGGATAGTGCCAGAGCGCCCAGACGAGCCCCAGCAGCACCCCGCCGCCAAAGGTTCCGAACCGGGCCGTCAGCGGCGGCATGGCATAGCCAGTCCAGCCCAGTTCCTCGGCCACCGCGCCGGGCAGGAACAGGACCAGCAGGAGCGCCAGCCCCTGGGCCGTGACGCTGGGGTTGGGAACCTGCGCCCCTGCGGCGCGAAGGATCAGGAAGACCAGGATCGCCACCACGAAGGGCAAGACCGGGATCAGCCAGCTGCGCCCCGACATGCCCTGGACGTCGAGGATGCGCGCCAGCAGCCGGCGCACGCCGTCAGCCCCCTGATCATAGGTCGTCAGGGCCAGGGCGGCGGCCGCGGGACACAGGACCATGAGGGCCGCGACCGGCAAGCCGGGGAGAATCTGGCCACGGGCCAACAGCCAGAAAGGCAGAGAGATCAGCGCCACCAGGCCGAGGAAGGCCCAAATCCGCCCGGGCGGGCATGGCGCAGCCTGATCGTCCATGGCGGCCTCCCCAGCTGCGCGGGGCCGAGGCTTGGGCCTGGGATCCGTCGCCGCAATGATCCTGGTCAAGTCCGGCCGAGATTTGACAGCGTCTAGGCGCGCGCGTCTCCCGAGGCTAAAAGCGCCGCCATGTCGCACAACAGCTTCGGCCATCTGTTTCGTGTCACCACCTGGGGCGAGAGCCACGGGCCGGCCCTCGGCTGCGTGGTCGACGGCTGCCCTCCGGGGATCGGCCTGACCGCCGAAGAGATCCAGGTCTGGCTGGACAAGCGCCGCCCTGGCCAGGGCAAGTTCGTCACCCAGCGCCAGGAGCCGGACGCCGTGCGCATCCTGTCCGGCGTGTTCCAGGACGACCGCACCAACGGCCAGGTCACTACCGGCACGCCGATCTCCCTGCAGATCGAGAACGTCGACCAGCGCAGCAAGGACTATGGCGAGATCGCCCAGGCTTTCCGCCCCGGCCACGCCGACTACGCCTATTTCGCCAAGTACGGGGTGCGCGACTATCGCGGCGGCGGCCGGGCCTCGGCCCGCGAGACGGCCGCCCGGGTGGCCGCCGGCGCCGTGGCCCGCAAGATCCTTGAGGGCGTGACCATCCGCGCCGCCGTGGTCCAGATCGGGCCGCACGCCATCGACCGGTCCCGCTTCGACTGGGACCAGACCGAGCAGAACCCCTTCTGGTGTCCGGACGCCCAGACCGTGGCGGTCTGGGAGGAGCACCTGGAAAAGGTCCGCAAGGCCGGATCGTCCACCGGCGCGATCGTCGAGGTCGAGGCGGTCGGCGTGCCGCCGGGCTGGGGCGCGCCCATCTATGGCAAGCTGGACGCCGAGCTGGCCGCCGCCCTGATGTCGATCAACGCCGCCAAGGGCGTCGAGATCGGCGCCGGCTTCGCCTCCGCCGCCTTCTCCGGCGAAGAGAACGCCGACGAGATGCGGGCGGGCAATGACGGGCCGCTGTTCCTGTCCAACTCCGCCGGCGGCGTGCTGGGCGGCATCTCCACCGGCCAACCGGTGGTCGCCCGGGTGGCGTTCAAGCCCACCTCTTCGATCCTGACCCTGCGCCGCAGCCTGAACGAGGCGGGCGAAGAGGTCGACCTGCGCACCAAGGGCCGCCACGACCCTTGCGTCGGCATCCGCGCCGTCCCCGTGGTGGAGGCCATGACCGCCTGCGTGCTGGCCGACGCGTTCCTGCGCCACCGGGCCCAGACAGGCGGCGGAGCCTTTGCGCCGGGCCGCCACGAACGGGATTGAGCCACTGGCGGCTAACGGCGTTCAATTAAGTTGACGCGTTTTGTACGGCGCAGCTAAGCAACCCCAACCGCCGCAAGGTCAGACCATCGCCCTTGCGGATCGGGGCCAATTCCTGTCCGCGAGAGAAGTCACCTGTCAAATCCGCGCCTGGGACAGCTCAAGGTTTTGCTCGTCGACGACATCCGCAACTCTCGGGTGTTGTTGATGGAGATCCTGCGAGCGGTTGGCCTCAATCAGGTGTTCGAGGCCTCTGACGGCGCCGAAGCTCTCCAGTTTCTGCGCGGGCAGATGGTGGACATCGTCATGACCGACCTGGCCATGTCGCCCCTGGACGGCATCGACTTCGTGCGGCTGCTGCGCAACGCCCCCGACAGTCCCAACCCCATGCTGCCGGTGCTGATGATCACCGGCCACCTGACGGTGCGGCGCATCGGCGAGGCGCGCGACGCCGGGGTCAATGAGTTCCTGGCCAAGCCGATCACCGCGCGCGGGGTGCTGGAACGGCTGCAGCTGCTGATCGACCAGCCGCGCCCGTTCATCCGCACCATGGACTATTTCGGCCCCGACCGCCGCAGGCGTCAGGACCCGAGGTATGTCGGCCCGTGGCGCCGCGCCACCGACGTGGTCGCCCGCCAGCCGCTCAGCAGCTGAAACAGCCACCTTTTGGTGACCATTCAAGGTTAATCAGAGGCTGCCAAAAGGAGCCTCCCATGTCCGCCCCGCGCAGAATAGCCGCCTTCGCCCTGATCCTGGGCCTGGGCGTGAGCCAGTCCGGCTGCATCGCCCTGGCCGTGGGGACCGTCGCCGGCGCCGCGATCGGTATCACCGCCAAGGGGGTCGGCATGACCGCCAAGGGGGTCGGCAAGGCCGCCGGCGCGATCCTGCCAGGCGGGGGCCACAAGGACGAGCGCGCCGACAGCCGCCGCCAATAGGCCCCCTACGGAATGCCCAGGTACTTGTGCGTCTGGACGCTGAGCCGCCAGCGCGGATGGACCAGGCAGTAGGCGATTGCGGCCTGGGTGTTGGCCACCCGGTCCGGGCCGTCCATGGGCTGAAGCAGGAAGCGCTCGAAATCCATCGCCTCGAAGGCGCTGGGATCCACCCCCTTCTGCGGGAAGACCAGCTTCAGCTCCTGCCCCTTGGTCTGGACCACGGGCGCGGTGCTCTTTGGGCTGACGCAGATCCAGTCGACCCCTTCCGGAGCCGGCAAGGTGCCGTTGGTCTCCAGGGCGATCGAGAAGCCGCGGGCGTGGAAGGCTGCGATCAGCGGCTCGTCCAGTTGCAGCAGGGGCTCGCCGCCGGTGCAGACCACCAGGCGCGCCGCATCGCCGCCTTCCCACTTGGCGGCCACGGCGTCCGCCAGGGCCTCAGGCGTCGCGAAACGGCCGCCGCCTGGACCGTCCATGCCCACGAAGTCGGTGTCGCAGAAGGTGCAGACGGCGGTGGCGCGGTCCTCCTCACGGCCCGACCACAGGTTACAGCCGGC
Source organism: Phenylobacterium conjunctum (assembly GCF_042679085.1). NCBI lineage: Bacteria > Pseudomonadati > Pseudomonadota > Alphaproteobacteria > Caulobacterales > Caulobacteraceae > Phenylobacterium > Phenylobacterium conjunctum. The sequence goes on from NZ_JBHTLQ010000004.1 coordinate 94,494, forward strand.
GAAGCGGCAGAACACCGCCGCGCGCCCCGCCTGCCCGCCCTCGCCCTGCAGGGTGAGGAAGATCTCCTTGACCGCATAGCTCATGACGCCGCCCTCATGGGATCGCCGTCAGCGGCCGGCCGGCCGCCACCCATTCGTCCCAGCCCTTGGCGCGCAGCTCACAGGCCGGACAGGCGCCGCAGCCGTGGCCCCAGGCGTGGCGCGCGCCGCGCTCGCCGCGATAGCAGGTGTGGCTGTCCTCGAGGATCAGATCCACCAGCGCCGCGCCGCCCAGGGCCTGAGCCAGCCCCCAGGTTTCGGCCTTGGTCAGCCACATCAGCGGGGTTTCGATGCGAAAATCCTGCGCCATGCCCAGATTGAGGGCGCCTTGCAGGGCGTCCAGACTGTCCCGCCGACAGTCCGGATAGCCGGAGAAATCGGTCTCGCACATGCCCCCGACAAGAATGCCCGCCTGGCGACGGTCCGCCAGGGCGGCGGCGTAGGTCAGGAACACCAGGTTGCGGCCGGGAACAAAGGTGTTGGGCAGGCCCTTTTCGGTGACCTCAAAGGCCCGGTCCTGCGTCATCGCGGTCTCGCCGATGGCGCCGAACCCGCGCATTTCCAGCATGTGATCCTCGCCCAGACGGGGCGCCCAGAGCGGGAAGGCGGAGAGAAATCTTTCGCGGATCACCGATCTTTGGGCGAGTTCGACCGCATGTCGCTGGCCGTAGTCGAATCCCACGGTCTCGACGCGATCATAGCGGGCGAGCGCCCAGGCGAGGCAGACGGTGGAATCTTGGCCGCCGGAGAACAGCACGAGGGCGCGAGAGGAGCTGGTCATGGCCCTCATATGCCGCCTGCCGAGGCGATCGGAAACCCCAGCGAGGGGCGCCGTAACGGCGCCCGCCCATACCCTCGCCAAGAATCGGACCAGGCCGGCGATCCGGGTGCGCACGCCTGAGGCGCGCCGGCATGGTGAAGGTTCGCGCAGGCCGGGAAAATCGGAGTCGGTTGCCCCTGCGGCGCCTCGGCAAAGCCTTGGCAATAAAGCCACAGCGCGATCAAGCATTTCATATTATCGGCGATCACTTAACGCTGTCCCGTTGACAGAACACCGGTCGCAGCAGGAGCCTCAGAGTCTGCTGGGGCATACGCCGCTGACCCCGGCCTTTCACCTGCGCGGCGGATGTTGGCGGACCGGACCGGCCTATAGAGTCCGGCCGCCATGGGAGGAAACACGTATGCAAAGAACTCTGCACTTGCGGAGCCTATTGGCCGTGGGCGCTTCAGCGGCCGCGCTCGCCGCCATGGCCCAACCGGCCTTCGCCCAGACTGCGGGCGCCACCGTCATCGAAGAACTGGTCGTCACCGCGCAGAAGAAGGAAGAGTCGATCCAGGACGTGCCGATCGCGGTTTCCGCGTTCAGCCAGGACACGCTCCAGAAGCAAAAGATCGACGGCGGCCCGAACCTGGTTCTGGCCATTCCGAACGTCAACTTCTCCAAGGGCAACTTCACCGGCTACAACTTCCAGATCCGGGGCGTCGGCTCCAAGCTGGTGGCCGGTTCGGGCGACGCCGGCACCGGCATCCACCTGAACAACGCCCCGCTGACCGCCAACAACCTGTTCGAGACCGAGTTCTACGACGTCGAGCGCGTCGAAGTTCTGCGCGGTCCGCAGGGCACCCTGTACGGCCGCAACGCCACCGGCGGCGTGGTCAACCTGATCACCAACAAGCCGGTCGACCACTTCGAAGCCAACGCCCGCATCCAGCTGGGCAACTTCGGCGAACAAAAGCTGCGCGGCATGGTCAACCTGCCGATCGGCGACATGCTGGCCGTCCGCGTCGCGGGCGCCACCCTGAAGCGCGACGGCTACGGCAAGAACATCGTCACCGGCAACGACGCTGACGACCGCGACCTGTACGGCCTGCGCGCCACCGTCGCCTTCACCCCGTCGGACGACTTCAAGGCCACCTTGATGTACGACCGGTTCCACGAAGACGACAGCCGTTCGCGGATCGGCAAGCAGTACTGCACCAAGGACAATGGCCCGGCCACTGTCGGCGGCGTCGGTTACTCCACCGCGGCGGGCGGCCTGGTCGGCCAGATCCAACGCGGCCTGTTCAGCCAAGGCTGCCAAGCCACCTCGCTCTATTCGTCGGGCGTGCTGGGCACCGTGAACTCTCAAGCCACCCTCGGCGGCCTGTTCGGCGCGCTGGGCGGCTTCCAGACCGGCGACGCCTACGCCGGCAAGACCCAGACCCCGGACGTGCGCGACATCGAGTCGACCTTCGACCCGATCTACAAGGCCTCGACCGACATCTGGGAACTGAACCTGGACTGGAATGTCACCGACGCTCTGAAGCTGACGTCGCTGACCGGCTATTCCAAGAACATGATCTACACCCGGCAGGACTATAACCGGTACACCCCGACGACGAACTTCAACACGTCGCCGAACCCGGTGAACGCCCTGGCGGCCCTGGGCCCGGCCTATGCCGGCATCTACGCCACCCTGTTCCCGGGCGGCGTGGTCAGCGACCCGCAGAACGGCAAGTTCAACCGCTTCACCACCTCGGACATCTCGGCCGGGAAGTCGAAGCAGTGGAGCCAGGAACTGCGTCTGCAGTCGGCCTTCGACGGTCCCTTGAACTTCAACGTCGGCGCCATCTACGTCGACTTCAAGGCCGATGACGGCGACTACTACGTCATGTTCAACACCGGCACCGCCTGGTACCAGGTGAACAACCTGCTGGGCACCGGCAACGCCAACTGCACCACCGGCGCCGGCTGCGTCGCGGTCGATCCCGGCAAGGATCCGAACCGCTCGGGCCGCAACTACTATGACAGCTACGCGCCCTACCACCTGAAGTCGAAGGCTCTCTTCGGCGAGGTGTACTGGCAGATGACGGACACCTTCAAGTGGACCCTCGGCCTGCGCTACACCGACGACGACAAGCGGATCGAGACCCACCCGGTCGCCCTGGGCGTCGCCCTGAAGGCCGGTGAGACCGCTGGTCCGCTGCCGGCCGTCAACCAGCACGTCCAGTTCAAGGAAACCACGGGCCGCTTCGGCTTCGACTGGAAGCCGGAACTGGGCTTCACCGACAGCACCCTGGTCTATGGCTTCTTCTCGCGCGGCTATAAGGCCGGTGGCGTCAACAGCCCCTGCACCAACACCGGCGGCGTGATCTGCGGCCCGCCGACCTTCGAGCCGGAATTCGTGAACTCCGTCGAATTCGGCATGAAGAACGCGCTGCTCGACGGCTCGCTGATCCTGAACGGCTCGATCTTCCACTACGACTACAAGGGCTATCAGGTCTCGAAGATCATCAACCGCGCTTCGACCAACGAAAACATCGACGCCAAGATCAAGGGTGTCGAACTGGAATCGATCTGGTCGCCGGTGCGTCCGCTGCGCTTCAACGCCAGCCTCGGCTGGCTGGACACCGAGATCGCCAACGGCACGTCCATCGACACCTTCAACCGGACCGGCGGCGACCCGCTGCTGACCGTGGTGAAGTCGTCGGCGGCCTCCAACTGCGTCGTCCGTACGGCTGACGCGGCCACGGCCCTGGCCATCTCCAACAGCCTGGGCAACCCGTTCGCCCTGCTGGGCGTCTGCACCCCGGCCTCCACGGCGGGCGCGGGCACCAAGCTGTCGGCCAACTCCAACGCCGTCGCCATCGGCACCAACGCCTTCGGCGGCCTGGTCTCGGACGGCGTGGCCACCAACCTGAAGGGTAAGGAGCTGCCGAACGCGCCGCACTGGACCTTCTCGTTCGGCGCCCAGTACACCTTCGACTTCGGCAACGGCTGGGATGCGGTCCTGCGCGGCGACTACTACCGCCAGACCAAGACCTTCTCCCGGATCTACAACTCGATGCCGGATCAGATCGACGAGTGGCAGAACGTCAACCTGACCCTGACCGTGTCCAACCAGGACAAGGGCTGGACCCTGGAAGGCTTCGTCAAGAACGCCACCGACGAAGAAGCGATCACCGACACCTACCTGACGGACGACTCTTCGGGTCTGTTCCGCAACGCCTTCTTCACCGAGCCGCGCACCTACGGCGTGGCCGTGACCAAGCGTTGGTAAGCACCTTAGGCTGATCCTCGGATCAGTCCGGAAGGGGCGGCGGAGACATCCGCCGCCCCTTTTTCGTGCCCGCGATTCCGCCGCCGAAGGGGCTTTCCCCTGCCCTTACGGGAGGTTCGGCCCACCATCCCAGATGCGTCAAAAAACGCCGGTCGTTTTTGTGCAGCCTGTTTGAAAGCGCGCCATTTCAGCCACAACCGGACCGTTGCGTGAGTAATTCAGGATAACTTATCGCCGGTCACAATTGACGCCGGCGTCAGCGAACGGGAGTTTTCGGCCGTCCGGTCGCCTCCCCGCGCCCGGGCTCACCGCAAGATAACAATTCCGGCGTCCAGGGGTGGCCAACACCCGAACGCTTTTGGGAGGATTCATGATGCACACCCACAGCCTGCGGCTGCGCTCCGCGCTCGCCGTCGGGGTTTCGGCTCTCGCCCTGTCTGCCCTGTCCGCGCCGGCGTTCGCGCAGGACAACACCACTGTCATCGAAGAACTGGTCGTGACCGCGCAGAAGAAGGAAGAGTCGATCCAGGACGTGCCGATCGCGGTCTCCGCGTTCAGCCAGGACAGCCTTCAGAAGCAGAAGATCGACGGCGGCCCGAACCTGGTTCTGGCCATCCCGAACGTCAACTTCTCCAAGGGCAACTTCACCGGCTACAACTTCCAGATCCGGGGCGTCGGCTCCAAGCTGGTGGCCGGTTCGGGCGACGCCGGCACCGGCATCCACCTGAACAACGCCCCGCTGACCGCCAACAACCTGTTCGAGACCGAGTTCTACGACGTCGAGCGCGTCGAAGTTCTGCGTGGTCCGCAGGGCACCCTGTACGGCCGCAACGCCACCGGCGGCGTGGTCAACCTGATCACCAACAAGCCCGTCGACCGCTTTGAGGCCAACGCCCGGGTCGAGCTCGGCAACTATGGCGGCCAGAAGTTCCGCGGCATGATCAACGTCCCGGTCGGCGATATGCTGGCGGTGCGCGTGGCCGGTTCGGCCCTGAAGCGTGACGGCTACGGCAAGAACATCGTCACCGGCAACGACGTCGACGACCGCGACCTGTACGGCGTCCGCGCCACGGTCGCCTTCACGCCGAACGACGACTTCAAGGCCACCTTGATGTACGACCGCTTCCACGAGGACGACCATCGTTCGCGGATCGGCAAGCAGTACTGCACCAAGGACACCGGCCCGGCCAATGTCGCCGGCGTCAACTACTCCACCGCCTTCGGCGGCCTGATCGGCCAGGTCCAGCGCGGCCTGTTCAGCGTCGGCTGTCAGGAAACCTCGCTGTACTCGGCCGGCGTGCTGGGCACCGTGAACTCGCAAGGCACCCTGGGCGGCCTGTTCGGCGCCCTGACCGGCCTGCAGACCGGCGACGCCTATGCCGGCAAGATGCAGACTCCGGACGTGCGGGACATGGAGTCGACCTTCGACCCCATCTACCAAGCCTCGACCGACATCTGGGAACTGAACCTGGACTGGAACGTCACCGACAGCCTGAAGCTGACCTCGCTGACCTCCTATTCCAAGAACGACCTGTTCACCCGGCAGGACTACAACCGCTACACCCCGACCGCCGGGTTCAACACCACGCCGAACCCGGTCAACGCCTTCGGCGCCGCCCTGGCCGCGGCTGGCCTGAACTACAACACCCTGTACGGCGCGCTCTTCCCCGGCGGCGTGGTCAGCGATGGCCAGAACGGGAAGCAAAACCGCTTCACCACCTCGGACATCTCGTCCAGCAAGTCGAAGCAGTGGACCCAGGAACTGCGTCTGCAGTCCTCGTTCGACGGCCCGATCAACTTCAACGTCGGCGCCATCTACGTCGACTTCAAGGCTGACGACGGCGACTACTACGTGATGTTCAACACGGGCACCGCCTACTATCAGGTCAACAACCTGCTGGGCGTCGGCAACCCGAACTGCACCAGCGGCGCGGGCTGCGTGCCGGTCGACCAGGGCGCGACCCCGAACCGTTCGGGCCGCAACTACTATGACAGCTACGCGCCCTACCACCTGAAGTCGAAGGCTCTCTTCGGCGAGGTCTATTATCAGATGACCGACACCTTCAAGTGGACGCTCGGCCTGCGCTACACCGACGACGACAAGAAGGTTGAGACCCACCCGGTCGCGCTGGGCGTCGCCCTGAAGGCCGGTGAGGCCGCTGGTCCGCTGCCGGTCGTCAACCAAGGCGTCCAGTTCAAGGAAACCACTGGCCGCTTCGGCTTCGACTGGAAGCCGGAACTGTCGTTCACCGACGACACCCTGGTCTATGGCTTCTACTCGCGCGGCTATAAGGCCGGCGGCGTGAACCCGCCCTGCACCAACGGCGGCGGCGTGGTCTGTGGCCCGGCCACCTTCGAGCCGGAATTCGTGAACTCGATCGAATTCGGCATGAAGAACACCCTGCTGGACGGCTCGCTCGTCCTCAACGGGTCGATCTTCCACTATGACTACAAGGGCTATCAGGTCTCGAAGATCGTCAATCGCGCTTCGACCAACGAGAACATCGACGCCAAGATCAAGGGTGTTGAACTGGAATCGATCTGGTCGCCGATCCGTCCGCTGCGGTTCAACGCCGCCATCGGCTGGCTCGACACCGAGATCGCCAATGGCTCGTCGATCGACACCTTCAACCGCACCCAGGGTGATCCCAACCTGATCGTGGTGAAGTCCTCGGCCGCCTCCAACTGCGTGGTCTCCAAGGCCACCGCGGCCACGGCGCTGACGATCTCCAACGCCACGAACAACCCCTTCGCCCTGCTGGGCCTTTGCTCGGGCGCCTTCGGCGCCGCCAGCGACGGCGTGGCGGTCAATCTGAAGGGCAAGGAACTGCCGAACGCCCCGCACTGGACGACCTCTTTCGGCGCCCAGTACACCTTCGACTTCGGCAACGGCTGGGATGCGGTTCTGCGCGGCGACTACTACCGCCAGAGCAAGACCTTCTCCCGGATCTACAACTCCAACGCCGACCGCATCGACGGCTGGCAGAACGTCAACCTGACGCTCACCGTGGCCAACCAGGACAAGGGCTGGATCCTCGAAGGCTTCGTCAAGAACGCCACCGACGAGGAAGCGATCACCGACACCTACCTGACCGACGACTCCTCGGGTCTGTATCGGAACGCCTTCTTCAGCGAGCCGCGCACCTACGGCATGGCCGTGACCAAGCGCTGGTAAGCGTCAAATCTGATCTTCGGATCAGGAAGGGCGGCGGAGCAATCCGCCGCCCTTTTTCTATGTGCACACCTTGGGTTTCGAAATTCCGGTGTGCAGCGCCAGGCGCGAGCCCAAGCTTCACCTTTGATTTACAAACGCGCCAAAGAACGGCGATCAGTTTTGTACGGCTAATTCGAAAACGCGGTATTTCAGCAACATTGCCGCTTCCGCGAGAGTGAATTGCGATCACTTAGCGTCCGCCACAATTGACGCGGGCGCCGCCCCCCACGACGTTCCCGCGCATCCGGACGCCTCCCCGCGTCCGGCCTCATTTGCACGCGCATCACGCGGGCGACGGTGACGTGAACCAACACGTCCCATCGCCTTGGGAGGATTTATGACGTCATTCAACAGCCTGCGGCTGCGCCTCGCGCTCGCCGCTGGGGCTTCGGCTCTCGCACTCTCCGCCCCCGCCCTGGCCCAGGAGGCCGCCGGCGACGACTTCACCATCCAGGAACTGGTCGTCACTGCGGAGAAGCGCGAGCAGGCGCTGCAGGACGTGCCGGTGGCCGTCTCCGCCTTCACCTCGAGCCAGCGCGACGTCGTCGGCATGACCGGCATCCAGGACTTCGTGAACTTCACGCCCGGCATGAACTATTCGGGCACCGACCGCGTCTCGCTGCGCGGCGCCGGCCGCAACACCTTCTATGTCGGCAACGACCCGGGCGTGGCGACCTATACCGACGGCTTCTACTCGGCCTCGTCGTCGGAGCTGTTCAAGACCCCGCTGTTCGTGGAGCGCACCGAGATCCTGCGCGGGCCGCAGGGCACGCTCTATGGCCGCAACGCCATGGGCGGCGCCGTGAACACCGTCTCCAAGCGCCCCGACCACGAGTTCGGCGGCGAACTCCGCGCCATGTATGGCGACTATGATCGCACCCGCGTCGAAGGCGTGGTCTCGATCCCCGTCGCCGACACCCTGCGCTTCAAGATCGGCGGCAGCCAGGACTGGCAGCGCCAGGGCTTCATCGAGAACATCGGCACGGCCAACGACGGCGGCACGATCAAGCGGACCTATTTCGAGTTCCAGGCCGACGCCGAGCTGGGCGACAACGCCACCGCCTGGGTGCGGTATTCGCGCACCAACTGGGACGACACCATGGGCGTGGGCGACCGCCTCGCCAACCTGGTGACGCCCTATGACACCACCCGCGTGTTCCAGCCGATCGGCGGCCTGCTGCCCAATCCGCAGTACGGCTACACCACCGCCAACCCGGCCGTGTCCGATCCCTACAAGATGAACACCAACCGCGACGGCTACGGCCACCTGCGCGGCAACCACCTGCTGACCGCCCAGGTCACCTACGATCTTGGTTGGGCCGACCTGAAGTACATCGGCGGCTTCCAGCAGTACAACTACCAGACGGGCGGCGACTATGACGGTACGAGCCGCGCCGGCCCGATCACCATCCCGGGCATGCTGGTCCCCTACTATCCGGACCAGACCACGGACTTCAACGAGCACAAGAAGTACTATTCGAACGAGATCAATCTGAGCTCGAAGGCCGACGGTCCGCTGACCTGGATCCTGGGCCTGTACCAGTACCACGAGAAGTATCGCCAGCAGATCCAGCTGGCCGCGCCGCAACAGGTCCAGCTGGCGACGCCGCTGACCCTGGCCGGCACGCCCGCGGCCGCCAACCCGGCGCGCAACTTCGCTGACCAGCAGGCCAGCCTGATCTCCAAGGCCTATGCGGTCTTCGGCCAGGCCACCTACCGGTTTAACGAGACCTGGGCCGTGACCGGCGGCCTGCGGTACACCAAGGACGAGAAGGACGGCTCTGAATCCCAGCGCCTGGTCCTGCTCAGCCCCTCGCTGTTCGGCGGCGCTGCGGCGTTCGACGTCTCCAGCGATATGGATGCGGCCACGCCTGGCGTGCAGAACTTCCGCAACCTGTCGGGCTCCTGGGACGCCGTCACCGGCTCCCTGGACGTGGACTTCACCCCGGACAGCGACAGCCTGTACTACGCCAAGTACAGCCGCGGCTATAAGTCCGGCGGCTTCCTCCTGGGCACGCTGGCGCCCCAGCCCCAGGCCAAGGAAGAAAAGGTCGACGCCTTCGAAGTCGGCATGAAGAAGACCATCGCGCGCCGCCTGATCCTGAACGGCTCGGTCTTCTACAACGACTACAAGGATCTGCAGCTGAACCTGCAGCAGCTGAACGCGGCCGGCACGGCCTCGGCGAACAACTTCGTCAATGTCGACGCCACGGCCTGGGGCGTTGAGCTGGAAGCCCAGTGGCAACCGACCCGCGCCCTGCAGATGTCGGCCTCCTATGGCTACCTGAACACCGAGATCACCAAGGGCTGCTGCTTCTACGACCCGGCGGACCCCTCGGCCCTGCTGCCCGGCGCCAAGCCGGCCGGCGGCGCCGCGGTGACCAACGGCGTGCGCCTGGTGTTCCAGGACCTGAAGGGCTCCAAGCTGTTCCAGTCGCCGGAGAACAAGTTCGCGTTCAACGCCAACTACACCTTCGACTTCGCGCCGGGCTCGCTGATCCTGTCGGGCACCTACACCTGGACCGATGCGACCATCTACCAGCCCTTCAACGATCCGGCCTTCGAGGTTCCCGCCTATGGAACCGCCGACTTCCGGGTGCTGTGGAAGGACGCCGACGGCAAGTACGACCTGATCGGCTTCGTGAAGAACGCCTTCGACGAGGAAGGCTTCACCTCCACCGGCTCCACCAACCCGACCGCCATTTTCGCCAACCCGAACCCGGGCCTGGCGGTCGGCGGGACCCCTTATCTGCGTCAGACCGGCGTCGCCATCAGCCGCGGCATCATCCAGCCGCGCACCTATGGCGTTGAGCTGCAGTACCGGTTCTAGCGCACCACGAGCTCCGGGTTTCCTCCCCGGGACTTTCAGGGCGGCGGAGAAATCCGCCGCCCCTTTTTTTGCCCGACGAGGCGAAATCGCCGCGACACCCAGATCGGGGAACTTCGGTATCGAAAAAATTTCCGTTCAATTTCCGTCAGTTGCACTTGATGGAACTGATTCGCAGCGAATTTAACGTCTCTGCAAGCGCTCGTGCGCATTCTGGGTAAAGGTAACCCAAGGCGTCCGCCCCGCATGTCGTCGCAACAGTTCGTATTCGAGCGCGTCACCAGCGAGATCCATCAGCAGATGGAGGGCGTGCTCGCGCTCGCCGACCGGCTGGCTCGCCAGCCGCTGGGCCCGGACGCCCAGGTCTGTGTGGCGGGCGTCATCGAGGCCTGCGCCAGCGTCCGACAGATCGTCTCGGCGACCATGGACCTGGAGGCAGCCGACGCGGCCGGTGTTAGCTTCAATCCGGCCGCCTGCCGCCTGCGCGACCTAGTGGACGACCTGGAAGCCCGCTGGGGCGAGCGCGCCCGCGCCTGTGGCGTGACCCTGCTGGTCTCCTATGACGGCGATCCCGACGCCACGGCGATGATCGACGCCGCCCGCACCATCCAGGCCTTTGACGGCTTCATCGCCCAGGCCCTGGCCGGGGTGCGCCGCGGGGCGGTGGAAGCCGCGCTGCGCGCCGTCGCCTGTGGCGACACCATCCGCATCCAAGGCCGCGTCCGCGGCGGGGGCGAGCGCAGCCTCGGCGAACGCGCCCTCGACATCCAGCAGATCGAGGCCCTGTTCGGCCTCGAGACCGCCCTGACCTCCGCCCTGGGCCACAAGATCCTGGCCAGCCTGGGCGGCCAGATCCGCGCCGACGACAACCTGGGCGGCGGCGAGACCCTGGTCTTTGAATTCGAGGCGCCCCGCGCCCAGCCGCAGGGCGAGGACAGCGGCCGGCCGGCCGAGTCCGCCCGCAGCGCCCACATCCTGGTGGTCGACGACAACGCCACCAACCGCATGGTCGCCGAGACCCTGTGCGAGATGTTCGAGTGCACCTCCGAGAGCGTCACCGATGGCGTCGAGGCGGTGGACGCCGCGCGCTCCGGCCGCTTCGACCTGATCCTGATGGATATCAAGATGCCGCGGATGGACGGCGTCGCCGCCACCCGCGAGATCCGCCGCATGGCCGGCCCCGCCGGGGCCGTGCCGATCATCGCCCTGACCGCCAACGCCGATCCAGAGGACGCCGCCGGCTACCTGGCCGCCGGCATGAACGGGGTCGTCGAAAAGCCAATGAAGCCAGACACCCTGCTGCGCGCCCTGCAAGAGAACCTCGGCGACAAGCCGGACGCCGCGGCGGCCTGATTTCCCCTGGCGGATCGGTCCGGCCGGTCTAAGCTCTCCCCCAAGTCACTCGGGGGAGGATCGCTGTGCCGTCACTCTATGAACGCTTCATCCTGCCCAAGCTTTTGACCTCGGCCTGCTCCTCGCCGCCGATGATGAAGCAGCGCGCCAAGGTGGTGCCGCGCGCCGCCGGCCGGGTTCTGGAACTGGGCGTCGGCATGGGCCTGAACCTTTCCTGCTATGACCCGACCAAGGTGGACGAGGTGATCGGCGTCGATCCCTCGCCCGAGCTGCGCCAGATCGCCCTGGCGGCCCCCAAGCCCGAAGGCCTGAAGGTCCAGGTGGCGGACGGCGTGGCCGAGGCCCTGCCCTTCGAGGACAAGGGGTTCGACACCGTGGTCTGCACCTTCACCCTGTGCTCGGTGCACCAGCCCAAGGCGGCCCTGGCCGAGGCGCGGCGGGTGCTGAAGCCCGGCGGGCGGCTGTTGTTCTGCGAACACGGCCTGGCGCCGGACCCGGATGTCGCCAAGTGGCAGCGGCGGGTGGAGCCGATCTGGAAACGCCTGGCGGGCGGGTGCCATCTGTGCCGCCCGGTGGCCAGCGCCATCGGCGAGGCCGGGTTCAAGGTCGACTGGCTGGAGACCATGTACGTGCCCAACACGCCGCGCATCGCCGGCTGGAACGAATGGGGCGCGGCGGTCGTCGCCTGAGCCACGCCATGACCCTTCGCATCGGCCTGATCGGCGCCTCGCGCATCGCCACCACCGCCATCATCGCCCCCGCCGCCGGGCGCTCAGACGTCCAGGTCACCGCCGTGGCCGCCCGTGATCCTGAGCGGGCGCGGGCCTATGCCGCGCCCCATGGCGTCCCGCACGTCGCCGCCGACTACGCCAGCCTGATCGCCCGCGACGACGTGGACCTGGTCTATGTCGGCCTGCCGCCGGCCGGCCACGCCGCCTGGACCATCGCCGCTCTGGAGGCCGGCAAGCCGGTGCTGTGCGAAAAGCCCTTCGCCCGCGACGCCGCCGAAGCCCAGGCCATGGTCGAGGCGGCGGGGCGGACGGGTCAGGTGCTGATCGAGGCCTTCCACTACCGTTTCCACGCGGTCATGGACCGGGCGCTGGCGCTGGTTCGATCCGGCGCCCTGGGCGCGCTGCAGCGCGCGCACGCGGTGTTCCAGGTCCCGATCCCCAAGGATATCGACGACCTGCGCTGGCGGGCGGACCAGGCGGGCGGGGCCCTGATGGACCTGGGCTGCTATCCCCTGCACATCCTGCGCACCCTGATCGGCGCGGAGCCTGAGGTCTTGTCAGCCCAAGGCGTGTTCGACAACGGCGTCGACGCCGCCATGAGCGCCAGCCTGGCCTTCCCCGGCGGGGTGGAGGCGCAGATCTCCTGCTCCATGATCCCGGACGCGCCCGGCGCCGTGGCGGTGCTGGAGGGCTCTGAAGGGCGGCTGGAGATCATCAATTTCATCGCCCCGCAGATCGGCTGCCGAATGACGGCGACCATCCGGGGCGAGACGCAGGTCCTGCCCACGGACGGGCCGACCACCTACGAGGCGCAACTCGACCATGTACTGGACGTGCTGGCAGGCCGCGCCGCCCAGATCACGGGCGGGGCGGATGCGATCGCCAACATGGCGGCGATCGATGCGATCTACCGGGCGGCGGGCCGCCCTTAAGGTCTTAGAGCTGGTTGAACTCGCCGCAGCGGCACTTCACGACCACGTCGCGCAGGGCCTCGGGACCGTCGGCGACATGGATCGGTTCGTTGCAGGCGCCGCAGGTGAAGGCGGTGCGGCCAGGCTGGCGGTCGTTCACGTCGATCTGGACGGCCTCGACGAGGGCGCGGCGGCCCACGAACAGGCTGGGGACCGTGCGAAGAGACGTCATGATCATGCGGGGTACTCCACTAAGCCCGAGCGGGGAGGCGCGGGATCTCGTCGGTTTATGACCAACGAATGTTGCAATGCAATGACTACTTCGCCCGTTAACTACAGAGGGCTGCTGATGCCGACTTTCCAGGCGATTTTTGCGCTGCAATAAGGCCCTGCGCGTGCGCCGACGACGACTTCGCGGTTAACGAATCTGATTAGCGCTCGACGCAGACGGCCGACAGTCTCGGGCTGCGGGGCTCGATGATTGCGGCGGCGCCGGCCCGCTTCATGGCCTTGTTGTCTGCCTCCTGCAGCTTGGCCATGGCGGCCTCGTCGGCGACCAACGCCTCACGGGCGGCTTCGCAGGTCGCTTTGGAGGTGAAGGTGGCGGTGTAGCTGGAGCCGGTCTGGCCGCTGATGAACCAGGTCACGAGCAGAATGAACTCTTTCATCGAACGCCCCCATTCGCCCGGATCGTTGATCGCGGCAGGGGCCTAGCCTCCCCGCAATGGGGCAGGACTGCCACGCGCCGGGCGAAGGCGTCAACCGGCGGACGGAACGGGGTTATCTGTCGGGCTGGGCCTGTCCTGGCGTCCGGCGTCGGCGCCATGTTCGATGCGACCCAGCTCGACCTCCGCGCGGGAAAAGACCTCCTCCTGGCCGGTGTCGAGGACGGGATCCTGGGGCGAAGGTTTGAGTGGGGCCTGGGTCATCATCAAGGAACGCGTCCGGGCGCGGGTGGTTGCCGTACCTCAAGGGCCGGGCCAGGCTTTCCCCGGTCTGGAGCCCGCCATGCGATCCCTGCTCGCCGTCCTCATCCTCACCGCCAGCCTGATCGGAGGCCCCGCCATGGCCATTGAGCAACCCAAGCATCAGGTGGAACGCGCCGAGGGCAAGTTCGAGCTGCGCCGCTATGCGCCCTATGTGGTGGCCGAGGTCGAGGTGGGCGGCGATCAGAAGCAGGCGGTGCAGGCGGGTTTCCGCAAGCTGGCCGGCTATATCTTCGGGGCCAACCAGGGCCGGGCCAAGATCGCCATGACCGCGCCTGTGGCCCAGGCCAGAAAGGGCGAGAAGATCGCCATGACCGCCCCCGTCGCCCAGACATCCGACACCGCCGGCCGCTGGACCATCCAGTTCATGATGCCCAGCGCCTACCGGCTCGACACCCTGCCCCATCCCAACGACCCGGACGTGAGGTTCCGCCAGGAGCCCGCCCGGCGCAAGGCGGTGCTGACCTATTCCGGCGTCGCCAATGCGAAGAATTTCGCCGAGCGGACGGCCGAGTTGGAAGGCTGGATCGCCACCAAGGGCCTCAAGGCCCGCTCAGGCGCCACACTGGCCCAGTACGACCCGCCCTGGACGCCCTGGTTCATGCGCAGGAATGAAGTGCAGATCGAGGTGGGGGACTAGCTCCGCCCCAAAAGCAAAAAGCCCCGCCGGAGCGGGGCTTTTCGGAAGTGGTAGCTGGGGGCGGGATCGAACCGCCGACCTGTGGGTTATGAATCCACCGCTCTAACCATCTGAGCTACCCAGCCGCCGGGCCTTTCGGCGAGGGGCGGTTTATAGGGATTGTTTTTCGCCCATTCAAGCGGCTTGGGCGCGAGGCAAAGGACGGCTAGTTTGCCGACCGACATGAGCGTGCTTCACCTCCTCGGAACGGCCGGCGAAGGCGGCGCGGAAACCTATTTCCTCGACCTCGTCGGGGCCTTGGCCCGTGCGGACGGGCCTCAGGCCTGCGCCATCCGCCCCAACGCCAACCGCGAGGCGGCGCTGGCGGCCGCCCGCGTGAGCGTGGAGACCTACCGATTCGGCGGTCCGCTGGACCTGATCACCAAGCCGCGCATCAAGACCTTCGCCCAGAAGCAGGACGTCAAGGTGGCCCTGGCCTGGATGAACCGGGCCGCAAGGCACACCCCACGCGGGCCGTGGGCGCGGATCGGGCGGCTCGGCGGCTACTACAATCTCAAATACTACCGCGGCTTCGATCACCTGGTGGCCAACACCGAGGACATCGCCGACTGGGTCGTGGCTCAGGGTTGGCCCGCAGGCCGGGTCCGCTACATCCCCAACTTCGCCGCCGCGCCGCCGGACACGGCGGCGGTGGACCGGGCCAGCCTGGACACCCCTGATGACGCCCCCCTGCTGCTGGCCATGGGCCGGCTGCACGAGGCCAAGGCCCACGACATCAACCTGACCGCGCTCACCCAGATCCCGGACGCCTATCTGTGGATCGCCGGGGCCGGGCCGCTGGAGGCCAAGCTGAAGGCCATGGCCGAGGCGATGGGCGTGGCCGGGCGCGTGCGGTTCCTGGGCTGGCGGACTGATCCGTCGGCGCTGTACCGGGCGGCGGACGTCTGCGTCTTCCCCTCCCGGTACGAGCCCCTGGGCAATGTGGTGATCCAGGCCTGGGCCCACGGCCTGCCGGTGGTGGCCGCCGCGAGCCAGGGGCCGGCCGCCCTGATCCGCGACGAGGCCGACGGCTTGCTGGCGCCGGTGGATGACGCCGAGGCCTTCGCCGCCCAGGTGAAGCGCGTGCTGGCCGATCCCATGTTGCGCATTCGCCTGGCCCAGAACGGCGCCGAGCGGGTGGAGGCGGAGTTTTCCGAGGCCGCGGTCGTGGCCCAGTGGAAGACGCTGTTCGCCGACTACGGAGCCGGCTGATGTGCGGCATAGCCGGGGTGCTGCACGGGCCCGGGTCGGCGCGCCCGATGATCGAGGCCCTGACCCACCGCGGCCCCAACGGGGTGAGGGTGGAGGATCATGAGGGCCTGTCCTTCGCTCACGCCCGGCTGTCGATCATCGACCTGGAGGGCGGCTGGCAGCCGTTGCATGCGGCCGGATCGACCGTCATCGGCAATGGCGAGGTCTATAACTATGTCGAGCTGGCCGCCACGTTCGGCCTGAAGGACGTGCTCGCGACCGGCTCGGATTTCGAGCCCCTGCTGCACCTGTACGAGAAGGAAGGTCCCGCCGCCTTCCAGCGCCTGCGCGGCATGTACGCCCTGTGCCTGGTGGGGGGGGACGGCCGCACATGGCTGGTCCGCGACCCGTTCGGCATCAAGCCGCTCTATGTGCTGGAGAAGGACGACGCGGTGCTGTTCGCGTCCGAGCCACGCGCCTTCCTCGAGGCCGGGCTGCTGGCGCCGGAGATGGAGCCCGAGGCCGCCGCCGAACTGCTGGCCTTCAACTACACCCTGTCGCCGATCTTCCGGGGCGTGCACCGGCTGGAGCCGGGCGAGATCGCCGAGGTGGTCGAGGGCCGGCTGGTGCGCCAGGGCCGGCGACGGCTGATCTCAGAGCCCGGTCACGCCCCCTCCGCCGCTTCGCGGTCCCCCTCCCCCGCCGGGGCGGGGGAGGAGCAATTGGTTCGGCGGCTGGATGCGGTGCTGGAGGATAGCGTGCGGGTGCACCAGCGCTCGGACGTGCCCTATGGCCTGTTCCTGTCGGGCGGAATCGACTCCGCGGCCGTGGCGACCCTGATGTCGCGGCTGAACGCCCGGCCGGTGACCGCCTTCACCTGCGGGTTCGATGCGCCCGGCGCGCGGGACGAGCGCGCCCAGGCCGAGCGGGTGGCCAAGGCCCTGAACCTGGACTGGCGCGAGACCCGGTTCGGCGAAGAGGACTTCTGGCGGATCCTGCCGGACGTCGCCTGGGCGATGGACGACCCCACCGCCGACTATGCGACCCTGCCGACCTACAAGCTGGCGGAAGCCGCCAAGGGGACCCTGACCGTGGTCCTGACCGGCGAGGGCGGGGATGAACTGTTTGGCGGCTATGGCCGTTATCGCCGGGCCCTGCGCCCTGCCTGGTTGGGCGGACGCGCCGCCGAGCCCCGGCCGGCGGATGCGGCGGCGCTGGACCGCTGGCGCGCTGCGGCGGCCCCGCCCAAGGGTCTCACCCGCCTGCAACAGGCCCAATGGCGCGACATCGAGACCTGGCTGCCCAACGACCTGCTGCTCAAGCTCGACCGCTGCCTGATGGCGCATGGACTGGAAGGACGCACGCCGTTCCTGGACCCCGAGGTCGCAGCCTTCGCCTTCCCCCTGCCCGACCGGTTCAAGGTGCGTGGGCGCTATGGCAAGTGGATCCTGCGCAAGTGGCTGGAGGGGGTCTGTCCGGCGGCTGAGCCCTGGGCGCGCAAGCAGGGCTTCACCGTGCCGGTGGACGCCTGGATCGCCCCGCGCGCCGCCGACATCGCCGAGCGGATCTGCGGCCTGGAGGCGGTGCGCCGCGTGCGCCCGGCCGATGCGGTGAAGGCGAGCTTCGAGACCGGCGGCGCCGAGCGCTGGCCGCTGCTGTTCTTCGCCGTCTGGTCCCTGATCCACCTGGAGAAGGCGAGCCCGTCCGAGGCCCTGAAGGCCTGCGTGGGGGAGCTGGGCTAGCCTAGTTTCCGCTCATCCCGGCATTCGCCGGGGTATGCGGTTAGGGTTACAGACCCAACCGGCCTGCAACCTCTTCGCCAATGGCCAGGGACGAGGTCAGACCAGGGCTTTCGATGCCGAACAGGGTGACCAGGTCGGCCATCCCGTGGGCTTCGGGACCGTCGATGCGGAAATCCGGCTGCTTCTCGCCGGGACCATGCAGCTTGGGACGGATGCCGGCATAGTCGGGGGCCAGGGCGCCGTCGGGCAGGCTGGGCCAGAACTTGCGGATGTAGCGATAGAACTCCGGCGCGCGGGCCGGATCGACGCTGTAGTCCAGGCTGTCCACATAGGCGAGGTCAGGGCCGAACACCGCCTGACCGCCCAGGTCGCGGCGATAGTGGGTGCCGAGCGCGCCGGGGATCGGCGGCGGATAGACCAACCGCGCGAAGGGCGCCTTGCCGGTCAGGCGGAAATAGACGCCCTTGCCATAGTGGCCCTTGGGGATGGTGGCGGTCGGGAAGCCCTCGATGGTCGCCGCCACCGCCTGGGCCGACAGGCCGGGCGCGGTGATCAGCCGCCGGGCCGTCAGGACGGTGGGCTCGTCGCCACCGGCCCGGACCTCGAAGCCGCCGGCCTCCAGGGGCGTCGCGCCCTCGAAGGGGGTGGAGGTGACCACGGCGCCGCCCGCGGCCTCGATCTCGCCCTGCAGGGCCAGCATGTAGCCATGGCTGTCGAACACGCCGCTCTCCGGCGAGATCAGAGCGGCGTCGCAGTTCAGCTCCGGCTCGAGCGCCAGGGCCTGGGCCTTGGTCAGGTGGGCCATGCCCTCGACGTCATTGGCCTGGGCTTGAGCCAGGATGCCGTCCAGCCGGGCGACCTCCTCGGCGTTGGTGGCCACCACCAGCTTGCCGCACTTGTCGTAGGCCACCTTGTGGCTGTCACAGAACGCATAGAGCGCGCGTCGACCCTGGACACACAGCCGGGCTTTCAGAGAGCCGGTGGGATAGTAGAGTCCGCCGTGCACGACCTCGGAATTGCGGGCCGAGACCCCCTCGCCGATGATCGGGCCGGCTTCCAGCACCGCCACCACCAGGCCCCGTCGCGCCAGGGCGTAGCCGCAGGCCAGGCCCACTGCGCCCGCACCCACCACCACCGCGTCAAAATCGAATTCCGCCATGCCCGCTGGTTAGCGGAATCGCTGCCGCAAGGGGAGCCGCAATCGAGTCCTGGCGCCAGCTGATGTCGGCATCCGGCGCAGGCGTGTCAGAACGCCACACCACCCGCCGCGGCCTCGCGCAACGGGATACGGTAAAGGATTGAGACACGTTTCGCGTTCATTCTGCCACCAACCTTAGAGGTGTAGGATGACGGCGTTCACCCAGGCGCAGCTCGACGAGGCCCTCAACGCGCACGAGCGGTTCGTGAACCGCGCCGGCGGCGGCATGCGTCTGATCCTGCGCTACACGGTCCTGGACGGCCTGGATCTCGCCGGGCGGGATCTCCGCGAAGTGGATCTCAGCGCCTGCAGCCTGGTGGGCTGCGACCTACGCGTGGCGCGGCTGGATCAAGCCGTCCTGTTCGGCTGCGACCTTTCCCAGGCGGACCTGACCGGGGCGACCCTGGTCCGCGCTGACCTGCGCGGCACCGTCCTGTGCGGCGCGAACCTCACCGGCGTCGACATGACCGACGCCGACTGCCGGCCGGGCAAGGTGGTGCAGAACTCCGGCGACAACACCCTCAACAGCGGCGAGGGCCCGGCGACGGACGCCACCGGCGCGGTCCTGCAGCGGGCTAGTCTGGATCGCAGCACCGCCGACAACGCCGACTTTTCCGACTGCGCCCTGGTGGACGCCAAGCTGTCCGGCGCCAAGCTGAAGAACGCCAGCTTCGAGAGCGCCACCCTCGACGGCGTCGACCTGAGCGGCTCGAACCTGGAGGGCGTCGAGCTTTCCGGCGCCGTGCTCAAGAACGTCAACCTGAAAGGGGCGGTGCTCAAGGACGCCAAGACCAAGGGCGTGATCCGCGAGCCCAGCAAAGAGGCCGTGGCCCGTCGCCCCATGCTGCTCGAACGCCTGTCCAGCCACCAACTCTGGCGGATGACTGGCGGCGCCCAGGGCGCCCAGGCCGATGTGCGCGGCGAGGACCTGCGGGTGGTGGACGACGTCCTGGTCGGCGGCGAGTTCGTCGGCCTGCAGGCGGCCAACGCCATCCTCATCGGGCTTGACCTGTCGCGCGCCAACCTGCTGGCCGCCGACCTGAGTGGCGCGGACCTGCGTGGGGCCCAACTGGACGGCGCGGACCTGCGCGGCGCCGACCTGTCGCGCGCCAACCTGTCCAAGGCCTCCCTGCGCGAGGCGACCCTCGTCGACTTCACGCTTGGCGAACAGGTGCGCCCCATCCGCCTGAGCGGCGCGCGCCTGCGCCATGCCGACCTGCGCGACGCCACCTTTGACGCCCGGCGGCTGGAAGAGGCCGACACCATCGGGGTGATCCTGGAAGATCCCGCCATCGAGGCCCTGCCCGACCCCTTTGCCGAGGCCATGGCCGAAGCGGCAGACGAGCCGTCGGACCTGCAGCAGACCGCCTGACCCGATCCGCGTCTCGGCCGGCTTGCCCCGCAGAAGCCTCGCCCTTAAGCCTGGATCCAGACCCGGATCCACCGGGCGCTTTGGGAGGCACCATGTCCAGATCCACATTGCGGCTCGCCGCGGCCCTTTGCCTGTTCGTCGCGGCCGCGGGCCCGGCCCTGGCGGCTGACAAGCCCGCGGGCGGCGCGGCGGTCCTCTCCTGGACGCCCGACGAGCAGAAGTGGGGCTACAAGCACATGGAGGAGATCAATCCCACCCATGTGTTCAAGCGTGGCGCGACCGTCCACGCTCTGCCGATGGCGCAAACCCAGATCGACCCGAAGTGGACCCACGACGGCAAGACCTGGGACACGGCCAGCTACATGGCCGCCATGCGCACCTCCGGCGTGCTGGTCCTGAAGGATGGCAAGGTCATCCTCGAGCGCTACGGGCTGGACCGGGGCCCCAACGACCGCTGGACCTCGTTCTCCGTGGCCAAGTCGGTGACCGCGACCCTGGTCGGGATGGCGGTCAAGGACGGCTATATCAAGAGCCTGGATGACCCGGTCACCACCTATATCCCCAAGCTCACCGGCCCCGGCTATGCGGGCGTGACCGTGCGCCAGCTGATCACCATGACCTCGGGCGTGAAGTGGAACGAGGACTACACCGACCCCAATTCCGATGTGGCCAAGGTGGGCTTCTCGTCGGATGAGGCCGGGGTCAATCCGGTAGTCAGCTACATGCGCAAGCTGCCCCGCGAGGCCACCCCGGGAACCAAGTTCGTCTACAAGACCGGCGAAACCGACCTGGCCGGCATCCTGGTCTCCAGCGCCACCGGCAAGACCCTGTCCGCCTATCTGTCGGAAAAGCTCTGGGCCCCCTACGGCATGGAGCAGGACGGGATCTGGATGGATGACATCGCCGGGCATGAGCGCGGCGGCTGCTGCATCTCCATCACCCTGCGCGACTATGCCCGCATCGGCCAGTTCATGCTGGATGGCGGCAAGATCGACGGCAAGGATGTCCTGCCCGACGGCTGGGTGGCCGACGCCACCGCCGCCCACGTGACGCTGCCCCCTGAGTCGGGCGAGACCGGCTATGGCTACTTCTGGTGGCTGATGCCCGGGGGCTATTCGGCCCAGGGCATCTTCGGCCAGCAGATCATGATCTATCCGAAGGAACGCTTGGTCATCGCCATCAACTCCGCCTGGCCCCGCGCTACCGGCCGCGACCTCTGGGGCGCGCAGGCGGTGTTCAACGAGGCGATCCGGGCGGCGGCGAAGTAGGACCAGGGGCGGCGGCTCAGGCCGCCTCCCACGCCGTCCAGAGCTTGGCTTCGTCGGTCTTGGCCACCTTGATCGAGGCCTCCTTCACCGGGCCGAAGCCGCGGATCCCTTGCGGGACCTGGGCGATCTGGACGGCCAGGGCGGTCCGTTCCGGGGTCAGGCCGGCCAGCAGCTTGTCCAGGCCGGCCTCGTAGTCGGCGATCAGGGCGCGCTCGGTCTTGCGTTCCGCATGGCCGCCGAAGGGGTCGAAGGGTGTGCCGCGCAGGCCCTTCAACTTCGCCAGCACCGGGAAGCCCCACCTCAGCATCCAGCCGCCGAAGGCGATCTTCTTGGGCCGGCCGTTGGCGTCCGTGGGCGAGAAGATCGGCGGCGACAGCAGCACCTTCATCTTGCCGCCCTTGAAGGTCTCGCCACGGGTCTGGTCGAAGCGGCCGTCGGCATAGAGGCGGGCGACCTCGTACTCGTCCTTGTAGGCCATCAGCTTGTAGAGGTTGACCGCCACGGCCCGGGTCAGGGCGTCCGAGCCCTTGGCTGAAACCTGTTCGATCCGGCGCAGGTAGCGGTCGGCATAGGCCTGGTTCTGATAGGCGGCCAGTTCGCCCGCGCGATGGGCGATCAGCGCGTCCAGGGCCATGGTCTCCGGGGTCGGGACATCGGCCTCGGCGGCGCCGCGCTTGGACGGGTCGTGCGCCACCTGGCGGCCCAGTTCGAAGGCCTGGAGGTTTTCCTCGGCCGCCACCCCGTTCAGGCGGATGGCGCGGTAAAGGGCCCGGCTGGAGACCGGGATCAGGCCCTTCTGCCAGGCGAAGCCCAGCATGATCATGTTGGCGTAGATGGCGTCGCCCATGCGGGTCTCGGCCAGGTGGTGCGCGGGGCACTCGTCATAGGCCTTGGTCGCCGCGGTGATGCGGCGGGCCATGTTCCCGGCGTCGAAGCGCACGTCGCGGTCGGTGACGAAGTCAGCGGTGGGGGCGAAGTCCTCGTTGCCGCAGGCCACGGTGCGGTCCTTGGCGTAGAGGGCCAAGGCGTCCGGACCCGCCGCCGAGAGGATGTCGCAGGCCACCAGCACATGGGCCGAGGCCGCGGGAACCCGGCCGCCAACCACCGTCTCCTCGGTCTCGCCGATGCGCACATGGCTGAACACCGCGCCGCCCTTCTGGGCCAGGCCGGTCATGTCCACGACGGAGGCCGCGCGGCCGTCCACGTGGGCGGCCATGGCCAGGATCGAGGCCGTGGTGGTGACGCCCGTGCCGCCGATGCCGGTGAAGACGATGTTGCGCACGCCCTCCAGCGGCTGGAACTCCGGCAGCGGGGTCGAGTCGGCGGTAAGCGCCGGCAGGGCCGTGGCCTGGGCGTTCTCCGCGCCCTCGATCGTCACGAAGGACGGGCAGAAGCCCTGCAGGCAGGAATAGTCGGTGTTGCAGCTGGACTGGTTGATCCGCCGCTTGCGCCCGAACTCGGTGTTCAGCGGCTCGACCGAAACACAGTTCGAGGCCTTGGAGCAGTCCCCGCAGCCTTCGCAGACCAGGGGGTTGATGAACACCCGCTTGGTGGCGCTCTCCATCGACCCGCGCTTGCGGCGGCGGCGCTTCTCGGTGGCGCAGACCTGATCGTACAGCAGGACCGTGGTCCCGGGGGTGTCGCGCAGCTCCTTCTGCACGGCGATCAGCTCGCTGCGCGGGCGCACTGTGACGCCGGGCGCGAGGTCGGTGACGCCGTCATAGCGGGTGGGGTCATCGGCCACGATGATAATCTTGGCGACGCCTTCCGCCGCCAGCTGGCGGGTGATCTGGGCCGGGGTGAAGCCGCTCTCGGCCCGCTGGCCGCCGGTCATGGCGACCGCGTCATTGAACAGAAGCTTGTAGGTGATGTGGCTGCCGGCGGCGATGCTGGCCCGCACGGCCAGCGAGCCCGAGTGGTTGTAGGTGCCGTCGCCCAGGTTGGCGAAGACGTGGCTTTCCGTCGTGAAGGGCGCGGAGCCCACCCAGGTCAGGCCCTCGCCGCCCATGTGGCTGTTCAGGTCGGTGGAGGGATCGGAGAAGCTGGCCATGTAGTGGCAGCCGATCCCGGCCAGGGCGCGGGAGCCCTCCGGCAAGCGGGTCGAGGTGTTGTGCGGACAGCCCGAGCAGAAGAACGGCTTGCGCTGCTGCTCGGCGGCCAGGGTCACGGCGGCCATGGAGGCGGCGGAGACGCGGGCCAGGTAGTCGTTCACCCGGTCCATGTGCGGCCCCGGCGGCAGGCGGTCGGCGATCGCCAGGGCGACTTCGGCCACCGACAGGGCGCTGAGCTCCGAGAGCAGCGGATTGCCGTTCTCGTCAGTCTTGCCGATGATCCGCGGCCGGGCGTGAGCTGGCAGGTCGTAGAGGGCGGCGCGGGCCTGGGTCTCGATCAGGGGGCGCTTGTGCTCAATGACCATCAGGGTCTCGAGGCCGGCGGCGAAGGCCTTCAGGCCTTGCGGCTCCAGCGGCCAGGGCATCCCGACCTTGTAAATCGAGACGCCGAGGCTGGCGGCCTCCTCCAGGCTGATGCCCATGGCCGCGAAGGCCTCGATGACGTCCTTGTAGGCCTGGCCCTGGCAGACGACGCCCAGGCGCGGCCGGGCGGCCGGCAGCACCACGCGGTCGATGCGGTTGGCGCGGGCGAAGGCGAGGGCAGCGGGGATCTTCAGGGTCCGCAGCCGCCGCTCCTTGTCCAGCGGCTGGTCCTTGAGCCGGATGCCCAGGCCGCCAGACGGAATGGCGAAATTGGCGGGTGTCGCGATCTGGTGGCGCTTCAGGTCGACGTCGATGGTCGCGCCCGAATCCATGGTGTCGGCCAGGGCGATCAGCCCGACCCACAGTCCGGAGAAGCGCGACATGGCGTAGCCCATCAGGCCGTAGTCCAGCACCTCCTGCACATCGGCCGGCGACAGCACCGGCATCTCGAAGTCCTGGAAAGCGTATTCCGACTGGCTGGGCAGGGTGGAGGACTTGCAGGTGTGGTCGTCGCCGGCCACGGCCAGCACCCCGCCCTTGCCCCAGGTCCCGGCGAAATTGGCGTGCTTGAAGGCGTCGCCGGTGCGGTCGACGCCGGGCGCCTTGCCGTACCACATGCCGAATACGCCATCGAACCTGGCGCCCGGGAACAGGTTGGCCTGCTGGCTGCCCCAGACGGCCGTCGCCGCGAGGTCCTCGTTCAGGCCCTCCTTGAACACCACCTCGGCGGCCTTGAGATGCTTGGCGGCGCGGTGGGCCTGCTGGTCCAGCCCGCCCAGGGGCGAGCCCCGATAGCCCGACAGGAAGCCTGCGGTGTTGAGCCCCGCGGCCTGGTCCAGGCGCTTCTGATCCATGAGGACCCGCAGCAGGGCCTGGACGCCGGTGATGAACACCCGGCCTTTATTGAGCAGAAATTTGTCGTCTAGCGTCACTTCAGTGTGCCGCATCGCAAATTCCTTCCTTTTTGGGCTCCCTAAAGAACCCGCAAGATCATATAAGTTCGCCGCAATTGCTTACCAAAGGCATGCCCCGGCCAACCGGTTCCGGGGCAAGAAACGCGCGCATATCCCGCCTGAGCAGGAGGAAAACTTGTCCGAGGCCCTCGACGCCGTCGATGCTAAGATCCTGGATCTGATCCAGCACGACGCAGGTTTGTCCGTCGCCGAGATCGCCGACCGGGTCGGTTTGTCCTCCAGTCCCTGCTGGCGCCGCATCAAGCGCCTGGAAGACGCGGGCGTCATCCAGCGCCGGGTGACCATCCTGGACCGGGAAAAACTGGGCCTCAACTTCGAGGTCTACTGCACAGTCAAGCTCTCCCTGCCGACCAAGGACAACCTGGAATCCTTCGAGCAGGCCATCGCCAAGCTGCCGGAGGTGGTCCAGTGCGCCACGGTGACCGGCGCGGCCGACTACGAGCTGCGCGTCGTGACCCGCGACATGCACGCCTTCGACGACTTCCTGCGCGACAAGATCCTGGGCCTGGGCCTGGTGTCGAACATCGAAAGCCGCATCGTGATCCGCGCGGTGAAGAACACCACGGCCGCGCCGCTCGGCCTGATCAGCCCCTATGTGAGCGCGCAGGGGTAGGCGTCGCTCGCTCCCAGGGGTGTCATCCCGGTTTTCGCGTCAGCGAAAGACCGGGACCCATAGACACAGATCTATCCTGTGAAACCCCGCGCGTATGGGTCCCGCACTTCCGCGGCTACGCCGCTCCATGCGGGATGACACCGCGCCTCTTTCGTTCAAGCCCGTCCACGCTCTAGGGTCTAAGCCTGCCGGATCAGGAGGACCCCATGATCGAACTCGTCATCGACCAGCGCCGCCGCGACCTCGGCGGGTTCGAGGTCGGCCGTGTCCTGCCCTTCCACAGCCACCGGATGGTCGGCCCCTTCGTGTTCTTCGATCACATGGGGCCGGTGGACTTCCAGGCCGGCTTCCCCCGCAGCGTCGATGTCCGCCCGCACCCGCACATCGGCCTGTCCACCGTCACCTATCTCTATGACGGCCGCATCACCCACCGCGACAGCGTGGGCGCCCACCAGGTGATCCAGCCGGGGGAAGTCAACTGGATGACCGCCGGGCGCGGCATCACCCATTCGGAACGCTTCGAGGACCTGCGGGCGGACGGCGGGCGCATGCACGGCATCCAGGCCTGGGTCGCCCTGCCCGATGGCCAGGAAGAGATCGACCCCAGCTTCGCCCACCATGGCGTGGACGACCTGCCCACCTATGAGAGCCCGGACGGCATGTGGGCGCGCCTGATCGCCGGCAAGGCCTTCGGCGCCGAGGCCAAGGTCAAGACCCACTCGCCGATGTTCTACGTGCACTGGCGCCTGGCCGCCGGCGCCAAGGCCCAGCTGCCGGCCGAGTATCCGGAGCGCGCGGCCTATGTCTCCGAGGGCGAGGTCGAGGTGGACGGCCACGGCTATGGCGCGGGCAAGATGCTGGTCTTCAAGCCGGGCCAGCCGGTGGTCTTCACCGCCAAGACGCCCGCCATCGTCATGCTGCTGGGCGGCGAGCCGGTCGGCCCGCGCTTCATCGACTGGAACTTCGTCTCGTCGTCCAGGGAGCGGATCGACCAGGCCAAGGCCGACTGGAAGGCCGGCCGCATGAAGCTGCCCGACGCCGACGACCAGGAGTTCATCCCCCTGCCGGAGACGCCCCCCCCGGCGACGCCGAACCCGATGTCGTAGCGATCATCCTTCTCCCCTTGTGGGAGAAGGTGGCCTGGCGGAGCCAGGTCGGATGAGGGGTCTCTGGACCTTGCCAAGGGTACGCTAGAGCTGCGGAACGGGTGATCGACCCCTCATCCGTCAGCTTCGCTGACACCTTCTCCCACAAGGGGAGAAGGGACTTTGCTACTCCGTCAGCGCCTTGCGCATCTGCTCCCAGTACTGGGCGCCGGTGATCAGGGTGATGATCGTGGCCAGCCATAGCAGGCCGTGGACGAATACGGTCACCGGCAGGCGCACGGTGGGATCGGCGGTGAGGTCGAAGGCGCCCCAGGCCGCCAGCAGCAGTTCGCCGCCCAAAGCCACGAGTTGAAGCGTGGTCTTCCACTTGGCGAGCAGGGTCACCGGCAGCTTAATCCCCTTGCCGGCGCCGACCTCGCGCAGGGCGCTGACCGTGAATTCCCGGAACAGGATCAGGCCCGCCGGCAGGACCACCATCGGCTGGGGGCCGAGCGCCAAAAGGCCCAGGACCGCGCCGGCCACCAGGACCTTGTCGCCGATGGGATCGAGGATCGCGCCCCAGACGGTCACCGCGTCCAACTTGCGGGCCAGCCAGCCGTCGAAGAAGTCGGTGACCGCGGCGATGACGAACGCCCAGAAGGCCCAGCGCTGCAGGGCGAACTGCTGGGGCACGGTCAGGCTGTCGCCGAAATAGGGCACGGCGCCGGCGGCAAGCGCCAGGGCCACGAACATGAACAGGGTCAGGACCAGGCGGCCGGCGGACAGGATGTTCGGGATCGACTTCATGCCGTCTCTTTAGGCCTTGCGGAAGAAATCGAAAATGCGCTGGGCGAGCGCCTGGTTCACGCCCTCGACCTTGGCCAGGTCCTCCACCGAGGCGCGGGACACCCCGCGGGCGGAGCCGAAAGCGTGCAGCAGGGCGCGCTTGCGGCCCGGCCCCACCCCATCGATCTCGTCCAGCGGGTTCTTCTTCATGTCGACGGCCCGCTTGGCGCGGTGGGTGCCGATGGCGAAGCGGTGGGCCTCGTCGCGCAGGCGCTGCAGGTAGAACAGCACCGGCGATTTGGGCTCCAGCATGAAGTAGGGCTTGCCGGGGATGAAGAAGCGCTCGAGCCCGGCGTCGCGGTCCGGGCCCTTGGCGACGCCGACCACTGGGATGTCGTCCACGCCCAGGTCGGCCATGATCTCCATGACCACGCCCACCTGGCCCATGCCGCCGTCGATCAGCACCAGGTCGGGACGGATGGCCTCGGCGCCCTCCTCCTCTTCCTTGACCAGCCGGCCGAAGCGGCGGCGCAGGACCTCCTTCATCATCCCGAAGTCGTCGCCGGGGGTGAGGTCCGCGCCCTTGATGTTGAACTTGCGGTACTGGCTTTTCTGGAAGCCTTCGGGGCCGGCGACGATCATGCCGCCGACGGCGTTCGTCCCCATAATGTGGCTGTTGTCATAGACCTCGATCCGCTCGGGCGGGGCCTCGAGGCCGAAGGCCTCGGCCACCCCGGCCAGCAGCTTCGACTGGGCCGAGCTCTCGGCCATCTTGCGGCCCAGGGCCTCGCGCGCATTGGTCAGGGCGTGGTCAACCAGGCCTTTCTTCTCCCCGCGCTGGGGCTTGAGGATCTCGACCTTGCGGCCGGCCTTCATGGCGAAGGCTTCGGCCAGCAGCTCCTTTTCCCCCGGCTCGACGCTGACCAGGATCAGCTTGGGGATCGGTTTGTCGTCGTAGAACTGGCCCAGGAAGGCGCTCATCACGTCGACGTCCTCGTCGGACTTGTCCACCCGAGGGAAGTAGGCGCGGTTGCCCCAGTTCTGGCCGGCGCGGAAGAAGAACACCTGGACGCAGGCCTGGCCGCCCTCGGCGTGCAGGGCGAAGACGTCGGCCTCTTCCGTGGTCTCGGGATTGATCTGCTGCTCCTGGGCGACGGAGGCCAGCGCCCGGATCCGGTCGCGCAGTCGGGCCGCCAGCTCGAACTCCATCTCGTCGGACGCCGCCTGCATCTGGTCGGACAGGCGCTTCATCACCGCCCGGCTCTTGCCGCGCAGGAAAGCCTCGGATTCCTCCACCAGGGCGCCGTAGTCCTCCAGGCTGATCAGGCCGGTGCAGGGCGCCGCGCAGCGCTTGATCTGGTGCAGCATGCAGGGCCGGGTGCGGCTCTCATAGACGCTGTCCGAGCACGACCGCAGGAGGAACGCCTTCTGCAGGGTGTTCAGAGTTTTGTTGACCGCGTTGGCGCTGGCGAAGGGGCCGAAATAGTCGCCCTTCAGGGTGTGCGCGCCGCGATGTTTCCGAAGCTGTGGGGCGGCGTGCTCGCGGCTGATGACGATCTCGGGGAAGCTCTTGTCGTCGCGCAGCAGCACGTTGAACCGGGGCTTCATCTGCTTGATCAGGTTGATCTCAAGCAGCAGGGCGTCGGTCTCGGTGCGGGTGGTGACGAACTCCATCGACCGGGTCAGGTCGACCATGTGGGCGATGCGCTGGGTGTGGAACCGGCCTTGCGCATACTGGGTGACGCGCTTCTTCAGCGAGCGCGCCTTGCCCACATAGAGCACCTCGTCGTTCTCGCCGATCATGCGATAGACGCCGGGCGCGTCCGGCAGCCGCTTGACCTGATCCTTGATCAGGGCGGCGCCGACGAGGGGCTCGGAAAGGGTCTCGGACATGGCCCCCATATAGGCTGATCCGAGACCGGCCGTCAGGGCTGCATGACGTTCATGACCGCCAGCGTCATGGCAGCAACCCCCGTGCGGATGGTCGGCTCGGGCACGGGTGCGAAGTACGGAGTGTGGTTGCCGGGCAGGAACTCGCCCTTGGCCTTGGCCGCGGCGATCTTGGCCGGGTCATAGCCGCCGATGCTGAAGAACACGGACGGCACGCCGGCGATGATGAACTCCGAATAGTCCTCACTGGCGGGGCTGGGCGCGGCCTCCAGCACGGCCTTGTCGCCGAAGGCGGCCTTGAAAACCTTGGCGGTCTTGTCGGTCAGGGCGATGTCGTTGACCACAGCGGTGCCGCCGGGGGTCAGCTCGATCTGCGGCGCGGGCGCGCCGGCCATGGCGGCCTCGGCGTTGGCGGTGCGGCGCACGCCGTCCAGCAGCTTGGTGCGCACGCCGGGCTCATAGCTGCGGATGGTGCCGCGGATCAGGGCGCTGTCGGGGATGATGTTGCCAGCGCTGCCGGCCTGGATGGCGCCGACGGTCACGACCCCGAACGCCGCCGGGTCCTTCTCGCGGCTGATCACCGTCTGGACGTCGACGACAAACTTGGCGGCCTGGACCACGGAATCGATGGTCAGGCTGGGCATGGAGCCATGGCCGCCGCGGCCCTTGAACAGGATCTCCATGCTGTCGGAGTTCGAGGTGGTCACCCCCGGGCGGTAGGACACATAGCCATAGGGGCCGGGCCCCACGTGCAGGCCGAAGCCATAGGTCGGCTTCGGAAACTTCGTGAACAGGCCGTCCTCGATCATGCCGATGGCGCCGCCGGTGGACTCCTCAGACGGCTGGGCGACGAACATCAGGGTGCCGCGCCACTTGTCCTTCATCGCCAGCAGGGCCTGGGCGGTTCCGACCCAGGAGGCCATGTGGATGTCGTGGCCGCAGGAATGCGCCACCGGCGCGGGCTTGCCATTCCACATCTGGGTCGCATGACTGGCGTAGGGGAGGCCCGACTTCTCCTCCATCGGCAGGGCGTCGAGCTCGGTGCGGACCATGACCACCGGGCCAGGGCCGTTCTTGTAGATGGCGACCACGCCGGTCTTGCCGACCCCTTGCGTCACCGTGAAGCCCAGGGCCTTCATCTCGGCGGCCAGCTTGGCGGCGGTGGCGGTCTCCTGAAAGCCCAGCTCGGGATGGGCGTGGATGTCCTTATAGAGCGCGTCCAGGTGGGCGTAGTTTTTGTCCAGCAGGGCGTCGATCGCCGGCTTCAGGGGCGCGACGTCCTTGGCCTGGGCCTGGCCCGCGATCAGGACGGCCGCGCCGGCCAGCAGAAGGGTGTGGAGGGCGAAGGACCGTTTGCGCATGACTCACCTGGGCTGAAGCTGCGGAAAGCTTAGGCACAGGAGGCCTCGGAAGGGAAAGCCGATCCGTCCAGGCGGCATACGGTTTCGCCCCCGCGACTGCCGCAGCGGCAATGCCGTAGGGAGCCCGCGCAATCAGGAGATCACGAGCATGGCGGCGACCGCGGACGGACTGGCGATGGCGCAGAAGGTCGAGACCTTCGTGCGCGAGGTGGTGGCCCCCTTCGAGAAGGATCCGCGCTGCGGCGAGCACGGCCCCGCCGACGACCTGGTTCAAGAGATGCGCGCCCTGGCCCGCGCCGCCGGCGTGCTGACCCCGCACATCCTGGCCAACGGCCACCATCGTCCGCACCAGGACGTCGCCGTGATCCTGCGAGCCTCGGGCCTGTCGCCGCTGGGTCCGCTGGCGGTGAACGTCGCCGCCCCGGATGAGGGCAACATGTACCTACTGGGCAAGATGGCGAGCGACGAGCAGAAGGCCCGCTTCCTGGAGCCCCTGGTCAGCGGCCGCGCTCGCTCGGCCTTCTTCATGACGGAGCCGGCCAGCGAGGGCGGCGCCGGGTCAGATCCGTCGATGATGCTCACCACCGCGGTGATGGACGGCAACCACTGGGTCATCAACGGCCGCAAGGCCTTCATCACCGGCCTGGATGGCGCGGGCGTCGGCATCATCATGGCCAAGACCGACGCGGGCGCGACCATGTTCCTGGTCGAGCTGCCGATGGAGGGCATCCGGATCGAGCGGGTGCTGGACACCATCGATTCCTCCATGCCCGGCGGCCATGCGGTCGTGTCGCTGGAGAATGTGCGGGTGCCGGCCGACCAGATCCTGGGCGCGAGCGGCGACGGCTTCAAGCTGGCCCAGGTGCGGCTGGCCCCGGCCCGCCTGACCCACTGCATGCGCTGGTGGGGCGCCGCGGCCCGGGCCCACGAGATCGCCAGCGAATACGCCGTGCGCCGCCACGCTTTCGGGAAGCAGCTGATCGACCACGAGGGCGTCGGCTTCATGCTGGCCGAGAACATGATCGACCTGAAGCAGGCCGAGCTGATGATCGACTGGTGCGCTGCCGTCCTCGACACCGGCGTGCTCGGCACCCAGGAAAGCTCCATCGCCAAGGTGGCGGTGTCGGAGGCCCTCTATCGGGTCGCTGATCGCTGCGTGCAGGTGATGGGCGGGACCGGCGTGTCCCGCGACACCATCGTCGAGCAGGTGTTCCGCGAGATCCGCGCCTTCCGCATCTATGACGGCCCGACCGAGGTCCATAAGTGGTCGCTGGCCAAGGCGATCAAGCGCGAGACCGCCAAGCGGATCGCCAACTAGCACAAGGGATGCAGAAAGATTGGCCCCGCCGCGCATCAGCGGTTGCGCGAGGGGCCTTCGATCATGAAATAGAGGCCGCCGCGATCCCCCGCCAGAAGGGGACGCGGGAGGACGTGCGTGTGTCATAGTCAGGGAAGGGAACGGCGTTGCATTACAAGGAACTCAAGCAGGCTTGGGCGGAACTGACCTCCGCGGGCCAGCCCTTCGAGATCGAGGTCAAGGAGGTGCGTGGGGTTCCGATCCGCACCTACAAGAACGCCCCGCCCAGCGTCCGCGAATTCTGGCTGTCCACCGCCGCCTTCGCCGACCGCACCTACATCGTCTACCAGGACGAACGCATCACCTACGCCCAGGCGCACCAGATCGTGGCCTCGGTCGCCAACTGGCTGATGGCGCAGGGCGTGCAGCCCGGCGACCGCGTGGCCATCGCCATGCGCAACTATCCGGAATGGATGCTGATCTACTGGGCCTGCGTCTCCATCGGCGTCGCCGCCGTCGGCATGAACGCCTGGTGGACCGCCGAGGAAATGACCTACGGCCTGAAGGACGCCGCGCCCAAGGTGCTGTTCGCCGACGCCGAGCGCCTGGCCCGGATCAATGAGCGGCCGGACATGGCCGCCGGCGTCAAGCTGGTGGGCGTGCGCCTGGACAAGCCGGCGGCTGGCGTCATCCCCTGGGCCGACGTGGTCGCCCATGGCGGCGCGCTGCCCGCCGTCACCGTCGATCCCGACGCCGACGCCTGCATCTTCTACACCTCCGGCACCACCGGCTTCCCGAAGGGCGCGCAGCTGACCCATCGGGGCTGCGTCTCCAACCTGCTGAACATGATGTTCTCGGGCGCCTGCCAGGGCCTGGCCACCCAGCGCGCCACCGGCGTCGCGCCGCCGGCCGAGCCGCCGATCCCGGTCTCGCTGGTCACCACGCCGCTGTTCCACGTCACCGCCAACAACTGCGGCGCCTATCTGACCACGGCCGCGGGCGGCACCCTGGTGCTGATGTACCGCTGGGACGCCGGCGAGGCCCTGAAGCTCATCGAGCGCGAGAAGGTCACCGCCATGAGCGGCGTGCCGGTGATGTCGCGCGAGCTGATCACCCACCCGGACTTCGACAAGACCGATGTCTCCAGCCTGCAGAGCCTGGGCGGCGGCGGGGCTCAGCTGCCCCCGGACCTGGTGCACAAGATCGATTCCACCGTCGCCACCGCCCGGCCGAACACCGGCTATGGCATGACCGAGACCTGCGGGATCATCACCTCGGTTTCCGGTGACTTCTTCGTGGACAAGCCCGACAGCGCCGGCCCCGCCATGCCGGTGTTCGAGGCCCAGTGCTTCGATGACAACGGCAAGCCGGTCGGTCCCGGCGAAGTCGGCGAGCTGTGGGTGCGCGGCGCCTCGGTGATCAAGGGCTATATCAACCGCCCGGAAGCCACCGCGGAATCCATCACCAATGGCTGGCTGCACACCGGCGACGTGGCCCGGATCGACGAGGACGGCTTCATCTTCATCGTCGACCGCAAGAAGGACATGGTCCTGCGCGGCGGTGAGAACGTTTATTGCGCCGAGGTCGAGGCCACCCTCTATCGTCACCCGGCGGTGGCCGAGTGCAGCGTGTTCGGCGTGCCGGACGAGCGGCTGGGCGAGGAGGTGGCCGCCGCGGTCCACCTGCGTCCCGGCATGACCGCCCTGCCCGTCGAGCTGCGCGCCCACTGCGAAGGCCTGATCGCCAAGCACAAGGCGCCCCGCTACATCTGGATCCTCAACGAGGCCCTGCCCCGCAACGCTTCGGGCAAGTTCCTGAAGCGCGAGCTTCGTGAGGCCCTGGCCCTGGCCGACGCCGGCTGAGGTCGTTCAGCGCACGGGAAGGGCGGTTCGCCGCACCACCGTGCGCAGGGCGATCGACGAATTGATCCGCGCCACACCGGGCAGGCGGGTCAACAAGGTGGCGTGGAGGCGCTCCAGGTCCTCCACGTCCGAGGCCACCAGGCGGATCATGTAGTCCGCCTGGCCGGTCATCAGATGGCACTCCATGATCTCCGGCGCCGCCGCCACCGCCCGCTCGAAGGCGGCCAGGAGGTCCTGCGCCTGGCTGGACAGGGTGATGCTGACATAGACGGTCAGGCCCAGGCCGACCGCTCGGGGATCAACCGTCGCCCCATAGCCGGTGATCACCCCCTCCCCCTCCAGAGCCCGCACGCGGCGGAAGCACGCTGATTCCGACAGGTGAACCGTCTCGGCCAGTTCCGCGTTGGTGGCGCGCCCCTTCTCCTGCAGCAGGCGAAGCAGGCTCTTGTCGGTCGCATCCAGAGGCATTCAAGTTTTCTCCGATGCCGAGGCTCATGAAGACAGTTTCTTGCTTATCTCTGCGATAGCGCGGGCGAAATATCAAAGTTTCTCCCGGCCGATTGAGATACCGTTGATAGGTCGAAGCCAGGAGCGGTCCCCGATGCGCATTGGTACGGTCACGGAAATCAAGCCGCTGGAGCGGCGTGTCGGTCTCACCCCCTCGGTGGTGGCCACCCTCGTCGCCCATGGCCACGAGGTCTTTGTCCAGTCTGGCGCCGGCGGCGGCGTGGGCCTGTCGGACGGCGAGTACGAAAGCGCGGGCGGCAAGATCCTTGCCGACGCCAAGGCGGTGTTCGAGGCGGCCGACCTGATCGTGAAGGTCAAGGAGCCGCAAGCTTCCGAGATCGCCCTGCTGACGCCCCGCCACACCCTGTTCACCTACCTGCACCTGGCGCCGGATCCGGAACAGACGAAGGGCCTGATGGCGTCCGGGGCGACCTGCATCGCCTATGAGACCATCGTCGACGAGAACGGCGGCCTGCCGCTGCTGACCCCCATGAGCCAGGTGGCCGGCCGCATGGCCGCCCAGGTGGGCGCGGCCTACCTGCTGGCGCCGGCCGGTGGGCGGGGCCTGTTGATGGGCGGCGTGCCCGGTGTGACCCCGGCCAAGGTGATCATCCTGGGCGGCGGCGTCGCCGGCTTCAACGCCGCCGAGATCGCCGTCGGCATGCGCGCCGACGTGACCATCATGGATATCTCGCCCAGCAAGCTGGCCCTGCTGGACGCCCATTTCGAAGGCCGGGCCCGCACGGTGCTGTCCTCGCGCGGCGCGCTGCTCGAGCTGCTGCCGACCGCCGACCTGGTGATCGGCTGCGTGCTGGTGGCCGGCGCCTCGGCGCCCAAGCTGATCCGCCGCGAAGACCTGAAGCTGATGCGTAAGGGCTCGGTGCTGGTGGATGTCGCCATCGACCAGGGCGGCTGTTTCGAGACCAGCCACGCCACCACCCACGCCGATCCCACCTATGTGGTGGACGGGGTCGTGCACTACTGCGTCGCCAACATGCCGGGCGCCGCGCCGCTGACCTCGACCTATGCGCTGGGCGCCGCCACCACCCCCTATGTCCTGGCCCTGGCCGACAAGGGGATCGAGCGCGCGCTGTCAGACGTTCCCGGCTTCGCCGCCGGGCTCAACATCCAGGCTGGGCGTGTCGTCCATCCTGCGGTGGCCGCGTCCCAGGGGCTCCCCCACGCCTGACGGACGCTAGCTGGGGCGGGCTGTGACGAGCATCCGGCCCGCCCCGCTTCCGCCGCCGCGCAAGGCGGCGCGCTTGGCCCGGCGCCAGACGCTCGGGCTCACCCCCGCTTCCTGGCGGAAGAGCCGTGACAGGTGCGCCTGGTCGGCGAGGCCGCAGGCCAGGGCGATCTGGCTCAGGCCTTCATCCGTCTGCAGCATCAGCACCTTGGCCCGCTCGATGCGGCGCCAGGTGACATAGGCGTGCGGCGTCAGGCCGAAGCTGACCTTGAAGGCGCGGGAGAAGTAGCGGGGGCTCAAGCCCGCAATGGCCGCGAAATCCTCGACCCGGACCGCGGCGCCCAGCCGGGCCTCGACCTGGTCGCGGACCCGCCGGGCCTGCCAGGGCGCAAGGCCGCCCCGCGCCACCGTTTCCGGGGTGAAGCTGCGCAGCTCGCCGGTGGGGCGGCTGCGGGAATCGTCCGCGATCAGGGCGCTGGCCATTGGGCCTATCTAGGCGCCCGATGTGACGCCCGCCACCGCCATGCTGACGCAGGGTCAGAAACCCAGCGTTTCGCCCATGGCGAGGGCGGATGCGCCTACTTCATCGTCGGAATGACGAAGGCGCTGTCGGCCACGTCGCCTTCCGGCCAGCGGGCGGTGATGGTCTTGACCTTGGTGTAGAACCGCACGCCCTCCATGCCGTGCTGGTTCACGTCGCCAAAGGCGCTGCGTTTCCAGCCGCCGAAGGAGTGATAGGCCACAGGCACCGGGATCGGCACATTGATGCCCACCATGCCGACATTGACGCGGGCGGCGAACTCGCGGGCGGCGCGGCCATTGCGGGTGAAGATGGCGACGCCGTTGCCGTACTGGTGGTTGGACGGCAGGGCCAGGGCCTCTTCGAAGCTCTCGGCGCGAACCATCTGCAGGACGGGGCCGAAGATCTCTTCCTGGTAGGTCTTCATCGTCGGCTTCACGCCGTCGAACAGGCTGGGGCCCACGAAGAAGCCCTTCTCATAGCCCTGCAGGGTGAAGCCGCGGCCGTCGACCACCAGCTCGGCGCCCTCGTCGACACCCATCTGGATGTAGCCTTCGATCTTGGCCTTGTGGGCGGCGGTGACCACCGGGCCATAGTGCGCCGCGGCGTCGGTGGAGACGCCCACCTTCAGGGTGGCGATCTCGGCCACCAGGCGCTCGCGCAGCTCATCGGCGGTCTTCTTGCCGACGGGCACCACCACCGGCAGGGCCATGCAGCGTTCGCCGGCCGAGCCGAAGGCCGCGCCGGACAGGTCCTTGACCACCTGGTCGAGATCGGCGTCGGGCAGGACCAGGCCGTGGTTCTTGGCGCCGCCCATGGCCTGGACGCGCTTCCCGTTCGCCGTGCCGGTCAGATAGACATAGTGGGCGATGTCGGAGGAGCCGACGAAGCTGACCGCGCGGATCAGCGGGTGCTCGAGGATCGCATCGACGCTGACCTTGTCGCCATGGACGACGTTCAGCACCCCCTTCAGGTCCATGCCCAGGTTGGCGCCGGCTTCCATGAACAGCTCGGCCAGGCGCACCGGCACGGATGGGTCGCGTTCCGAGGGCTTGAGGATGAAGGTGTTGCCCACCGCGATGGCGATGCCGAACATCCACATCGGGATCATGGCCGGGAAGTTGAACGGGGTGATGCCGGCCACCACGCCCAGGGGCTGGCGCATGGAATAGACGTCGATGCCAGGGCCGGCGCCTTCGGTGTACTCGCCCTTCAGCGCATGCGGGATGCCGCAGGCGAACTCAATCACTTCCAGGCCGCGCTGGATGTCGCCCTTGGAGTCCGCGATGACCTTGCCGTGCTCCGACGAGAGCAGGTGGGCCAGCGCGTCCATGTTCGCCTCGACCAGGCGCTTGAACTCGAACATCACCCGGGCGCGGCGCTGCGGATTGACCGCCGCCCACTCCACCTGCGCCCGCGCCGCGACCTGGACGGCGGCGTCGAGCTCGGCCGTCGTGGCCAGCTGGACGCGGGCCTGGACCTCGCCGGTGTTGGGGTTGAACACGTCGCCGAAGCGGCCGGAAGCGCCGGCCTTGGCCGCGCCGTCGATGAAATGGGTGATCTCGCGCATGGCGAACTTCTAGGCCCTCTGCGGCGGAGCGACTAGGGCGGACGTCACGGAAGCGGGGGTGGGCGAACTCTAGTTGCGAGTCATTCTCAGTTGCATTAGAGCTGGTCGTCAGAGAGTGGAGAGCCCCATGTCCGACCGCGCCGCCCCCGCCAGCCTGGGCGATCTTCTGCAGGGAGAGCACACCCTGATGTGGGCCTTCCGCTCCATCGCCTTCGGCGCCGGCGGCTGTCCCCTGCTGCGGCGCCAGTTCGAGGACATCTGCGGCCCGGCTGCGGGGACCGAGGCCTTCAACGCCCTCTCCGTCTTCGTCCGCGAGCTGGGCCTGCACGGACGCCGCAAGATCACCCTGCATGTCCCCGGCTCCTTCCGGCTGAGCCGCGACGAACAGCTGATCCTCGCCACCTTCGCCGCCGCCCAGGACGAAGACTATGTCCGGCTGGAAGCCCACCTCGCCTGGCTGATCGCCTCTGAACCGAGCGGCGTGTTCGGCGCCGCCGCCTGCCTGGTCGCCCAGGCCATGGCCATGAACGACCTGCGCCTGCGCGCACCGCAGGTAACGAGCGCCCCGCTCAGGCCGGCGCTTACCTTCGATAACGACGTGGTCATCCCCTTCCCCGCCACCGCCTAGGTCCCCGGCTGGATGTAGGGGACGGTGGCGAACAGCCGGCGCTCGTCGCCGCGCGGATCGTCCACCACGCGGGTCTCGGCGTCGAAGACCATGGTCGCCCGGCGCTCAAGCTCATACTTCGGCCAGGCGGGCAGACCCGGATGGGTGGGATCGCCGGTCCGGGCCAGGGCGATAAAGGCCTCGCTTAGGCGGTCCGCCACCGCGTGCGCCGCCGCCGACGGCGCGGTGGGCGAGCCCTCGGCGGCCAGGTTGTCGAAGGCCAGCACGATGTCGGCGGTGTGCATGGCCCGGAGCCGCCCGCCCTCGATCGTGGTGGGCAGGTCCAGCTGGTAGGTCCAGGCCGGCGCGCCAGCCTTGGCGCGCTCCTCGGCCTCAATGACAGCGCCGCGCCAGGAGCGCCCGGCTGTGGTCGCGGCGAAGAACACCTCGGTCGGCGTATAGCTCGGATAGAGGCGGCGATAGGTGGCGACCACCAGGTCCGGATCGATATCCACCCGCATCTCCGGCGCGATGCGTGCGGCCACCTCGTCCCAGCGCATGGCGAAGGGATCGGGCTTGCTGTGGGCCAGGAAGGCGCGGGTCTCGTCGTGGGTGTTGCCGATGATCATGGGCACGGACAGGCCCAGCGGGCTGGCGTCCGGATAAAAGGGATGCCGGGTGAGCGTGCGGCCATCCAGGACAGGGCCGAAATAGAGGCGGCCGGGCGTGAACGGGTCGGCGACCGACAGGCCCTCGATGAGCTTCTGAGTCGGCAGGGTCGCCGCCTCCGCGGCGCGGTCGGGGGTCAGGCCCACGGCGGCCAGGAACAGTTTCATGCGGTCGGTGGCGTGCAGCGGCCCCGACGCCGTCACCTGCTGGCCGCTCATGGTGGCGGCGGCGTGGAACAGGCCCTTGGCCTGCGGCATCGCCATCAGGGTGGCGATTTTGGCTCCGCCGCCGGACTGGCCGAACAGCATGACCCGGCCCGGATCGCCGCCGAACGCGGCGATATTGTCCCGCACCCACTGCAGGGCCAGCACCAGGTCCAGCATGCCGACATTGCCGCTGTCGGCGAAATCCGGCCCGGCCAGCCTGGCCAGGAAACCGTAGCCGAAGACGTTCAGCCGGTGGTTCAGGGTCACCACCACCACGTCGCCCCGACGGCTCAGCCGCGTCCCGTCATAGAGCGGCGAGGATCCCGACCCGCCCGAATAGGCGCCGCCGTGAATGTAGACCATGACCGGCCGCTTGGCCCCGTCCCGCAAGGCCGGCGTCCAGACATTGAGGAACAGGCAGTCCTCGCCCTGCGGCCCTTCATCGGAGCCGGACTGGGGCGAGGCGGCGCCATAGGCCGTGGCGTCCAGCGGTCGGGTCCAAGGCCGCGGCGGAACCGGCGGCCGAAAGCGGCGCGGACCGGTGTCGGCGCCATAGCGGACGCCCTTGAAGACCAGGGTCTCGCCCTCGCGGGTTCCACGCACAGGACCGTAGGTGGTGCGCGCCACCACCGATCGCGGCGCGGCGAACACCCCCGTCGGGACCATCAGCCCCGCGCCCGCCGCCAGCAGGCTACGCCGTGTGGTGGTCATGCGTCCTCCCTGCGTCGGGCGGCAGCTTAGACCAAGATTGACACCGGTGTCTGCAGCTAGACGGGGCGCTCGCCCTTGATGGTGACGCGGGCGCCCGAGCGGCTGTGGGGCCAGTAATCCCAGATGGCGTGGTGCCAGGCGCAGCGGTTGTCCCAGAAGGCCACCGCGCCGGGGGTCCAGCGGAACCGGCATTGGAACAGGGGGTGCTGCTGGTGCTGGAAGAGGTAGCGCAGCAGGGCGTCGCTCTCCTCCGGCGGCAGGTCGTTGATCCGGGTGGTGAAGCCAGGGTTCACGAACAAGGCCTTGCGGCCGGTCCAGGGATGGGTGCGGACAACAGGGTGCGAGGCCCGCGGATAGGTGGGCTTGTCCGCCACGCCCAGGTTCCGATAGAGGCCGCGATAGATGTGCTCCCCATCATGGACCGCGGTCAGGCCGTCGAGATGAGCCTTCATCCGGTCCGACAGCGCCTCGTAGGCCGCGTACATGTTGGCGAAGACGGTGTCGCCGCCCTCGGGCGGGCAGGTGTTGATCTGCAGGATGGAGCCCATGGGCGGCTCGGGATCGCAGGAAACGTCGGTGTGCCAGCCCTCGCCATTGGCGCGGACCGAGCTTTCGTCGGCGGCGATGATCATCACCTCCGGAAAGCCCTCGGCATGCGGCGCGGCCGGATGCAGGTGCAGGTCGCCGAACTGCCGCCCGAAGGCGACATGCTGGGCCGGGGTCATGGCCTGGTCGCGGAAGAAGACCACCAGGTTGTCGGCCAGGGCCTGGCGGATTTCCTCGGCCACCGCGGCGTCCAGCGGCTCGGAAAGGTTCACGCCTTCGATCTCCGCCCCGATCACCGGGGTCAGGCGGCGCACCGTGACGTGCTCATAGGCCTGGCCGCGTCCAGCGGCGTTGCGGATGCGCGGACCGCCCTTGATGCGCGGGTTCGCCGTGGTGACGGACATGGACGACCTCCCTTGGTCAGGCGGTCTTCAGCCGCCTCGCGTGCCAGTCTATGTGGTCGGCGATGAAGCTGGCCATGAAGAAGTAGGAGTGATCATAGCCCTCCTGCAGGCGCAGGGTGAGCTTCTGGCCCGCATCGGCGCAGGCTTGCGCGAACAACTGCGGCTTCAGTTGGCCCTCCAGGAAGCTGTCGGCGGTCCCCTGGTCGATCAGGATGTCGTCATAGTGGCCGTTGGCGGCGCCGCCCGCGATCAGCAGCGACGCATCGTGCTGCGCCCAGGCCGCGCGATCCTCGCCCAGATAGGCGCTGAAGGCCTTTTCGCCCCAGGGACAGCGGGTGGGCGAGACAATGGGCGCAAAGGCGCTCACCGACCGGAACAGGTCCGGATGGCGCAGGGCCAGGGTCAGGGCGCCGTGCCCGCCCATGGAATGGCCGCTGATCCCACGCCGGGCGGGATCGAGCGGGAACGCCGCCTCGATAGCCGCAAGCAGGTCGCGGGTGACATAGGTCTCCATGCGGAAATGCGGGGCCCAGGGCGCCTGGGTGGCGTCCACATAGAAGCCCGCGCCCTGGCCCAGGTCATAGGCCGGATCATCGGCCACGCCCTCGCCGCGGGGGCTGGTGTCGGGCGCCAGCACCGCCAGACCCACCGCCGCGGCCGCGCCATAGGCGCCGGCCTTGGTGGTGAAGTTCTCCTCCGTACACGTCAGGCCCGACAGCCACACGAGCAGTGGATGAGGCCCCGCGCCCGGGGGCAGAAAGATCGAGAACCTCATCGCCCCGCCGGTGGCGGCGCTGTCATGGCGGCAATAGCTCAGCGTGCCTCCATGGACCCGATGCTGCTGGAGGATTTCCATTCCTAGAACACGACCACGCTGCGGATGCTTTCGCCCGCGTGCATCAGGTCGAAGGCCTTGTTGATGTCTTCCAGGGGCATGACGTGAGTGATCATCGGGTCGATCTGGATCTTCCCGTCCATGTACCAGTCGACGATCTTCGGCACGTCCGTGCGGCCCCGGGCGCCGCCAAAGGCCGTGCCCTTCCAGACCCGGCCGGTGACTAGCTGGAACGGGCGGGTGGCGATTTCCTTGCCGGCTTCCGCCACGCCGATGATGATGCTTTCGCCCCAGCCGCGGTGGCAGGCTTCCAGGGCCGTGCGCATGACGGCCGTGTTGCCGGTGCAGTCGAAGGTGTAGTCCGCGCCGCCGTCGGTCAGGGCCACCAGGTGCGCGACCAGGTCGCCGGACACCTCGTTCGGATTGACGAAGTGGGTCATGCCGAACTTGCGGCCCCAGTCTTCGCGGTCCGGGTTGATGTCGACGCCGATGATCATGTTGGCGCCGACCATCTTGGCGCCCTGGATCACGTTCAGGCCGATGCCGCCCAGGCCGAAGACGATGACGTTGGAGCCCGGCTCGACGCCGGCGGTGTTGACCACCGCGCCCACGCCCGTGGTGACGCCGCAGCCGATGTAGCAGGCCTTGTCGAACGGCGCGTCGTCCCGGATCTTCGCCACCGCGATCTCGGGCAGGACCGTGTGGTTCGCGAAGGTCGAGCAGCCCATATAGTGATAGATCGGCTGGCCCTTGTAGGAGAACCGGCTGGTGCCATCGGGCATCAGGCCCTTGCCTTGGGTGCCGCGGATCGCCGTGCACAGGTTGGTCTTGCGCGACAGGCAGCTTTTGCACTGGCGGCATTCGGGCGTGTAGAGCGGGATCACGTGGTCGCCGGGCTTCACGCTGGTGACGCCGGGGCCGACCTCAACCACCACGCCCGCGCCCTCATGGCCCAGGATCGAGGGGAAGATGCCCTCCGAATCCAGACCGTCCAGGGTGTAGGCGTCAGTGTGGCAGACGCCGGTGGCCTTGATCTCCACCAGGACCTCGCCGGCCTTGGGCCCCTCCAGGTCCACCTCGACGATCTCGAGCGGTGTCTTGGCGGCAAAGGCGACGGCGGCGCGGGTCTTCATCGGGGATCTCCTGGATTCGGCGGGGCGACCATGTCAGGTCGCCCGCCGTTCAGGCAAGCCGCTCAGAACCGGAAGTGCGCCGCCAGGCGCAGGTCGTAGATCGCGGTGGCGTCGCGGGTCTCCGCCCCGCCTTCCAGGACGAAGGCCCCGCCGGCGTTCTCGCCCTTCAGCGCGATCCGGGCGACCACGCCGCCGCCCTTGATCTCGTCGGCCAGGACGTTGAACGAGGTGGTCCCGGACAGGAACTTTGCGGTGGTCGATCCGACCTGGCCGGCCCCGACCTCCCGATAGCCCAGGGTCATTTCCGTGCCCCACCAGGCGTCCTGGTCGCCATAGCGCTTGCCGGCCACCAGGCCCGCAAAGCCGGTCGAGCGGCTGGACTGGCGGGCGCTGACGTGCAGGTCGACGGCGTCGCCGCCGTTCTTCTCGCTATAGGCGTCCTCTTCCAGGCGCAGATAGTCCACGCTGGCGCTGGGCCGGGCGTAGAACCCGCCGATGCGGCCCTCATAGGCCGCCGCGACCCGGCCGGTCACCGCCCAGCCGTTCCACTTACCGTCAGCGACCGCCTTGGCGAGCAAGGTGTCCTGGTCGTCGTTCAAGAGGTAGATCGCCCGGTGGTTGGTGGCCTGCAGCCAGGCCGCCGCCACCCGCGCGTTCAGGGTCAGATTGCCATTCACATAGCGCCAGTA
This sequence comes from Phenylobacterium conjunctum, assembly GCF_042679085.1. NCBI lineage: Bacteria > Pseudomonadati > Pseudomonadota > Alphaproteobacteria > Caulobacterales > Caulobacteraceae > Phenylobacterium > Phenylobacterium conjunctum. Next base: position 137,970 of record NZ_JBHTLQ010000004.1, read on the forward strand.
GCCGCCGGCCTCGACCGTATCGACCGCCAGGTTGGAGCCGCTCGAGGCGCCATCCGGGTCCACATGGCTGGAGCTGCCGCCCAGGCTGGCGCCCACGATCCCGAAACGGCCGGCGCCGACCTCCGCGCCGCCGATCACACCAAAGCCGCCGGCCTTGTAGCCGGGGTCATCGGCCGAGCCGTCCTTGGTCAGGATGTAGCCGGTCTCCTGCAGCCAGACGCCGCCGGCGTCCGGCCCCTGGCGGTCATCGATTGCCCGGGCGAAGCCGTCGTTGGCGGCGGCCACCGCCTGGAAGACGCCGCCGGAATGTTCGGGCAGCATCTGGTTATAGGCCTTCACGAAGCCGGTGCGGGTCTGCAGGGCCAGGAAGGCGTCGCGGATATCGGTGTCGGTGTTGATCGCCTGGACCAGGGGCTCATAGGCCTGGGCGCTGGCGCTGGGCAGGCCGAGGTCCGAGGCGCTCTTGCGCGACAGCTCGATGGCCAGGGTCCCGGCCGTGGTGTCGACCGCATAGCTGGCGTTGTACAGATAGGGGACATTGCCCAGCAAGCTCGCATCCAGCACGCCGGACGTCAGGCTGTCGGCCTGCACCACCGTGTAGGAGGCCTTGTTCATCAGCAGGGAGTTCAGCGTCAGCCCGATCTTGGCCCCGCTGGCCAGGCTGGCCGCGCCGGCCACGTCGAGCTTGGTGTAGGTCCCCGCGTCGGGATCCACCGTCAGCATCAGGGTGCTGCTGGCCCCGAGGTTCAGGCTGGTGAGGTTCAGGACCCCCACGTTGCTGATCGACAGCGCGCCGTCCCCAACCCTGAGCGCCAGGGTCCCGCCGGTCGCCGTCAGGGCGCCGGTGACCGTCGCGCCGCCATCGATGGTCAGGCTGTTCGCGCCGGCGCCGAAGCTGATGTCGCCCGCGACCGCGCCATTGAGTACGCTGAGGCTGTCCGCGCCGGACCCGAACCGGATCTCGCCGACAATGGCGGGCTCGTCGGCGTCGTCCACGCCGTCGCCGTCCGTATCGGTGTCGGCCACGTCGTCATCCCCATCGTCGCCGTCATCGACGCCGGTCTGAGTGATGGTGACCCCTGTGGTGTTGGCGGAGACGTCGATGGCGATCGCCTTGCCGGTGATGGTCTCATTGGTCTCGTCAGTGTCGGTGTCGTCCGTGTCGTCGGAATCGTCGGTGGGCGAGATCGTGGCCGAGATGGTGTGGGTGTTGGTCAGGCTGGTCAGGGTCCCTGACAGGTCGGCGATGGCGATGGCGTCGCCGGCTTCGCCAGACACCACGGCGCTGATCGAGAGCGCGTTGACCAGGCTGGGGACGCTAGCCCCGCTCTCGATCTTCAGCGCGACGGCGTCATGCGCCCCCTCGCCGGTCATCAGGGCCGAGAGGGTCCCCTCGTTCCAGATCTTGGCGACCGCGGCGCCGCTGAGGATATGCAGGTTCACCGCGTCGGCCTCATAGGCCGAGGTGGCGATGGAGCCCTGGTTGCGCAGGCCGCCGGTCAGGCTGACCGTCCCTCCAGAGACCCCGACCTGCAAGGCGGTGGCGGTGATCCCGTCATAGACCCCGTCGGCGCCGATGGAGCCGCGGTTGACCAGGCCATAGGCGTCGTCGCTGGTTCCGACATTTCCCAGCGTGACGCTGCGCCCCGCCTGGCCGATCACCACTGCCGGCGCCTGGCCATAGGTCATCACCGAGGCGGCGGACTCGTTGGCGTCGTCGACGCCGTCGCCGTCCTCGTCATCATTGCTGTCGTCATTGTCCACCGGGGTGATGTCGAACAGTAGCCCCCCGGCCACGTCGCCCTTGATGACCAGGGCCGAGCCGCCCTGCAGCAGGTCGTCCGCATCGAGGGCGGCCATGAAGTCGGTGTCTGAGCTGCGCGTCGTGTAGCGATAGCCGGTGGAATAGACCGAGCTCTGGATCAACAGCTGTCCGCCGAGGTCGTTGTCGAACTGCAGGGCCACGGCGCCCAGGCCAGTGGCGTTGACGCCGCCGCGGATCTCCACGTCACCGCTGACCGTACTCATGGCGCGCAGGCCGAACACCCGGTCGCCCACCACGCTGATGGTCCCGGCGTTGAACAGCGAGCCCTGCAGGGCGGTCTCCAGCAGCACGCCGGCCGAGTCATTGCCCCGGACCGCGATGGCCCCGCCGAGCTGCAGGTCGATATCGCCGACAAAGGCCGAGGCGCCGGTCAGGCGAACCCCGTAGCGGCCGGTTCCGGTGGCGAAGACGCCGTCATAGTCGCCATCACTGTCGCTGTCGGTGTCGGTATAGGCCTCGTCGACCTCGATGGTCCCGGTATTGGTCAGGGCGCCGGTGTGACCACCCTGGATCAGCACGCCCGTGGTGGTGTCCACACCCTGAAAATAGATCGACCCGGCATTGGTGACGGTGTTGTCGCTGTCCAGCGTCACCGCCGTCCCGGAGGCCGGCTTCACCGCGCCGTCGCTGGTGATGGAGATATCGCCCGAGGTCGAGGTCGCCACAGGCGTCGTGGTCGACGAACTGATCGAGATGTCCGCCCTTGCGGGCAGGCCCGCGGCGAGCGCGGTCAGTCCCACCAGGGCCGGCGCCGCGCTGGACCTGAGAAGCGACTGGAGATGCGGCGCCTTTTTCCGGCTCATGCAGAGTTTTCCCTTACTCGGACACCCGCTTAGTCAGGCACAAATATGTCCGTGTAATTGCGAAATTCATGTATAAACCGAGACACGACTGGCATTTTTACGCCTCCATTTCATTCCTGAATTACAATTTGAAACAATAAGTCGCCAATATTCTTTCACTAAACTTGCATGTCACTTCACCGATGACCTGCGAAGCACGCGCGCCATCGGGCCGGAATCCCCCGGCCGCCCAGGCTTCACCGCGGAGGTGAGAATGCAAATTTCAAGTAACTCAACGAGTTACGCGACCAGCGGGGCTCAGCAGATGCTGAGCATGCTGATGGGTCAGCGGACTCAGAAGACCGGGCAAGAAATGCCTGGGATGGAAAAGGCGGGCGGCGGCGGTCCGCCGCCGGGGCCGCCCCCTGGGCCGCCGCCCGGCGGGGCGTCCCAGGCGTCTAGCCAGTTCTCCAGCGACACCCTGTCGTCCCTGCTGTCGGCCCAGTCGTCGCCGCCCTCGGCCAGCGACATCGCCAGCCAGCTGATCAGCGATTCCGACACTGATGGGGACGGCGCGCTCAGCCTGGACGAGATCAAGTCCAAGCTCAGCGACACCAGCGACACCGACAGCCTGCAGACCCGGTTCGACGACCTGGACAGCGACAGCGACGGGGCGCTGAGCGCCAGCGAGCTCAGCTCGGCCCTCGAGGCCCAGCGTCCGCAGGGCCCGCCGCCGGGCGGCCACGCGCGGGGCGAAGGCCAGGGCTTCAGCATGGCCGACCTGGCCTCGCAGCTGATCTCGGACCTCGACACCGACTCTGACGGGGCTCTGGGCCTGGACGAGATCAAGTCGGCCCTGAGCGGATCGGACGAGACCTCCGAGACCGCCTCGGACGACCGTCTGAAGACAGCCCTCTCCAGCCTGGACACCGACAGCGACGGCAAGCTCAGCGCCGCGGAGCTGTCGGCCGCGTTGAGCGCCTTCCAGGCGTCGCACCAGCATCGCGGGACCTACGGCGCCGAAAGCGCCAGCTCGTCCACCTCGGTCACCGCCTGATCCCGGAGGGGCCGGGCTCTCCGGCCCCTCTTCCTAGTCCCGGCTCAGCGGCAGCCGCACCTGGGCCACCAGCCCCTTGCCGCCGGAGCGCAGGCTCACATCGCCGCCATGGGCCCGCGCCAGGGAACGGGCCACCGCCAGGCCCAGGCCAACGCCGCTGCCGTCCAGGGTGCGGGCGGACTCGGCGCGGTAGAAGGCCTGGAACACCCGCTCAAGCTCGCCCGTAGACAGGCCGGGGCCGTCATCCTGGACCTCGACCACCGCCTCATCACCTTCGCGGAACAGGGTGACCCGCGCGCGGTGGCCGTACTTGACGGCGTTGTCGATCAGGTTGCGGAACAGCCGTTGCAGGCCCAGCGCATCGGCGTGGACGGTGGCGGCCACGCCCTCGGTCAAGGTCACGTCCTGGCCGACCTCGGCGGCCTCGTCCACCAGCACCTCAACGAGGCTCAGCAGGTCCAGGCGCTCCCGGGGCCGCGAGGCGCTGGCGTAGCGGATGAAGGCGAGCACCGAGGTGATCATCTGCTCCATCTGCTCGATGTCGCTGACGACGGCGGACTTCACGGTGTCGGGCGCGGCTTCCATCTTGAAGCGGATGCGGGCCAGCGGGGTCCGAAGGTCATGCGAAATCGCCCCCATCATCGCCGTGCGGTCCTCCACATAGCGCTTCAGCCGGGCCTGCATGTCGTTGAACGCCTTGGCGGCCTGGCCAATCTCGGCCGGGCCGGTGAGCATCATCATCGGCGCGCTGGGATCGCGGCCCAGGCGCTCAGCGGCGCGGGCGAACTGGCCGATGGGGGCGGTGATCCGACGGGCGAACAGGTAGCCCAGGGGCACGATCACCAGCAGGGTGGCGAACAGCCACAGCATCAGGGCGCGCTGCCAGTCATTAGGAAACGGGTCCGGCCTGGGCCGCACAACGACCCAGCGCCCGTCCGCCTGACGCGCCGCGGCGACGAAGCTGCCGAACAGGGGCCGCCCGCCTTCCCCGAAGGCGAAGCCCCCTGGGCCGTGGCCGCGCCAGGGGCCCTCAGGCCCGCGCCCCATGAAGCCGCCGGCGCCTTGGCCGGGCCTGCGCATGTCGCGCGGCGGGCCATCACCGGGAGGGGGCTCCCGGCGTTCGGCGAACCGATCGCGGAACCTGGCGCCCAGCATGAAGGGCGACATGGGGGGCTTTTCGACCAGGCGGACGTCCGCGGCGGGCGCCCCCAGCAGATCCGCCAGCTGCCCCGCGCGGTCGGGGCGTGGGCCAGGCCCATGCGCCCCGAGCGGCGGAGCGGCCTTGTCGGCGGGCGGCGCCTCCTGAACCGTGCGCACCAGGGGCCGGCCCGCGCGGGTGGCGAGGTCTCCGCCCTTGAGCGCGCGGGCGATCTCGTCGGGCCAGTAGATCGCGCGCGCCGGCGGCGGCGTGATGATCAGCATGGCGAAGACGAGCAGCTGGGCGACCACCAGGGACACCACCAGCAGGATGACGAGCTGTACGGCGATGGGCGCCTGCGGCCTGTCCCCGGACGTCTCCGTCACGGACGGGTGACCTTGGCGTCGAACAGATAGCCCGCTCCGCGATAGGTCTTGATGATCTCCTGGGGCGAGCAGTCATGCAGCTTACGGCGCAGGCGGCTGATCTGGACGTCCACCGCCCGGTCGAAGACATCGGCGTCGGCGCCGCGGGCCTTCTCGATCAGCTGGTCGCGCGACAGGATCCGCTGCGGGTTCTCCAGGAAAACGCTCAGCAGGCTGAACTCCCCGGCGGTCAGCAGGATCGAGACCCCATTGGGCGCCCGCAGGGTGCGGCGCACGCCGTCCAGGGTGAAGCCCAGGAAGTAATAGGCCTTGCCCTTGGGCGGCGCGCCCGGCGCGGTCTCCTCGCGGCGACGCAGGACGGCCCGCACCCGGGCCAGGAGTTCGCGCGGGCTGCAGGGCTTGCCCAGATAGTCGTCGGCGCCGAGCTCCAGGCCCAGGATCCGGTCGATCTCGTCGCCCATGGCGCTGACCATGATGATGGCCGGCCCCCCGGCGTCGGTCAGTCGGCGGCAGATGGACAGGCCATCCTCCCCCGGCATCATGACGTCCAGGACGATCAGGTCGATGGGCTCGGCGGCCAGCACCTTGTCCATGGTCAGGGCGTCCGACGCCACGTGCACGCCATAGCCGTGCTGGCCGAGATAGTCGGCGATGCTGGCGCGCAGGGCCTCGTCGTCATCGACGACCAGCACCTGGGGGGTCGGGGCGGGGTTTGCGGCAAGGCTCATGACGGGTCCCCTGGCGCCCAACTGTGGCGATCATATCGCAGGTTCGCCACATTTGAGGTGCGACCGTCTGTCCGGCGCGACCTGCCTAGACGCCGGGCGGAGGCGCACCCTCAGGGCCGCCGATCGGACCGCGTGGTCCGCCAGGGCCATGGGGTGGGGCCATGGGACCGCGAAGCCGCGCCAGGGCGTCGAAGGCCTGTTGCTGGTCGGGGGACAGGGCGGCGTAGAAACTGCGCGTGGCGGCCTCCCACTTGGCCTGCCGCGCGTCCATCTCGGCGCGACGCTCCGCCATCTCCTCCAGGCGCTGAGGCGTGGTCAGGGCCTTGGGCGCGGCGCCGTCGGCGGGCGGCGGCTCCGGTGGGACCATGGCGGCTTCAAAGGCCTGCCAGGCGGCTTCCTGGTCGGGGCGCAGGCGCAGCAGAATGTGCATGTCGCGGGCGACCTGGGCCCGGCGCTCGGCCGCGAGGGGGCCCATCGGCGGCGGCCCCATCTGGGCCAGGGCGGGCTGAACACTGGCCGCGCCGGCGAGGGCCAGGGCGCAGGCGGAGAGGATCAAACGGCGGGTCATCGGAGCTCCCTGAACTGGAGCCGGTCTTCGCACGCCACCTTATCGCGCCGATTTCATTCCGCCGGCCTGGCTTGAAACCTTGGCGAAATGGCCTTTCCGCCACACACCCCGGGCCGAAGAGCCGAATTCTTCTATCGCCGCGCCGACTGAAGGTGGTCTCCTGGCGATCCCCGTTAGGAGGACAGCCATGGCGGACGAGGCGCTTCAGGTCATCAACAACGAAGCCGCGCACCGGTTTGAGGTGCGGCTGGGCGACGAGGTCGCCTTCGCCGAATATCGCCGGCAACCCGACGCCATCGTCTTTCCGCACACGGTCGTGCCGCCGGCCTTTTCAGGCCGTGGCGTCGGCGGGATGCTGGTCCAGGCGGGCCTGGCCTGGGCGCAGGAGCTGGGCCTGCTGGTCAAGCCGACCTGCCCCTTCTTTCACGCCTACATCGCGAAGCGGCCCGAGCTGCACGACCGAGTCCACCCCTCCATGCGTGAAGGCCTGAAGACGCCCTGAGGGCGAGGCGCAATGACCGGCGAAGCCGACGGCCATCATCGCCTGTCACACGCTGGGGTCCGGACTGGGTTGGTTTTGGATAGGGCGGCATAAAGCACCCTTCTCCCCTTGTGGGAGAAGGTGGCCCTGCGGAGCAGGGTCGGATGAGGGGTCTCTCAAACCTCTCAAGCACGGCGTTGGGATAGGGCGGACAGGCTCGCGCGACCCCTCATCCGTCAGCTTCGCTGACACCTTCTCCCGCAAGGGGAGAAGGGACAGCTAGACCTCGCCAAGCCGAATTGAGCCCAAGCCCTAGGCCGCCAGCCCCTGCAGCCGAGCGGCCCAGTCGCGCACCCGCTCCGGCCCGCCCAGCAGCTGGCGGTCGAGGCCGATGCGCTTGAACCAGAAGTGCAGGCCGAGCAGGTCGGTGATGCCCATGCCGCCGTGGACCTCGGTCGAGGTGCGGGCGACGAACCGGCCGGCCTCGCCCAGATACGCCTTGGCGTGGGCGCAGCAGAGCGAGGCGTCGTCCAGGCCCTCGTCGAAGGCGTAGGCGGCGTACCAGACCAGCGACCGGGCCGGCTCCACCTCGGCGGCCATCTCGGCGCACATGTGCTTCACCGCCTGGAAGGAGCCGATCACCCGCCCGAACTGCTTGCGCTCCTGGGCGTAGGCTACGGCCTTCTCGATCATCACGTCGCAGGCGCCCAGCGCATCCGCCGCCAGCAGCGCCCAGGCCGCGTCGCGCAGGCGGGGCAGCAGGTCGCCGGACAGCGGCTCGGCGGCGACGCCGTCAAAGCCCAGCTCGGCCAGGCGGCGGGTCTGATCGATGCTGACCATCAGCTCGCGGCTCAGGCCAGCGGCGTCGCCGCGCACCAGGTGCAGGCGTCCGCCAGTGTCCGCCACCACGATCAGGTCCGCCTCCAGGCCGCCTTCCACGAACAGGGTCTTGCCGGTGAGCTTGCCGGCCTCGGCCTTCACGCCCGCTCCGTCGCGGGTCCCGGCGATCGGCTCGGAGATGGCGACCGCGGCGCGGATATCGCCGGCCGCCAAGCCCGGCAGCCAGGTCCGCTGCTGGTCCTGGGACCCGCCGCCGATCAGGGCCAGGGGGGCCAGGCAGGCGCCCAGGAACGGAACCGGCGCCACGGCCCGGCCCAGGGCCTCGGCCGCCAGGACCGCGTCCAGCAGCTTGAGGCCCAGGCCGCCGTGCTCTTCGGGGATCAGCAGACCCGGCAGGCCGAAGTCCTTCAGCGCGTTCCAGACATCGGCGCCCGCGTCGCCACGGTCGCCGGCATAGGCCCGCACCCGGTCGAGACTGCTGATCTCGCCGAGGGCGCGGACCAGGGTCTCTTGCATCAGCTTCTGGTCGGCGGTGATCGAGAAATCCATGTCGGCCCCCTTAAGCCTTGGCCAGCTTGGGTTCGCGCGGCATGCCCAGCCCGCGTTCGGAGATGATGTTCTTCTGGATCTGGGCGGTGCCGCCCCCAATGATCAGGCCCAGGTCGAACATGTAGTTCCACTGCCACGAGCCCTTGGCCCGCAGGTGCGGGCCGTCCTCGTACAGCACCCCCAGCTCGCCCAGGGCGTCGATGGCCAGGGCCGCGATCTGGTGGTTGAGCTCGCAGCCCTGCAGCTTGACCACCAGCCCCGCCATCCCGGCCGGCTCGCCGCGCATGCTGGCGGTCAGGCCGCGCAGGCCGTTGAACTTCATGGCCAGGACCTTGGACTGCAGGGCCATGGCGCGGTCGCGGAAGACCGGATCAGCGATCAGCGGCCGGCCGTCCACCGTCTCGGTCTTCATCAACTCGATCAGGCTGTGCAGGCGGGCTTCGGTGGCGTTGGGATCGCCCAGCATGCCGCGCTCGTGCTTGAGGGTGGCGTTGGCCACGAACCAGCCCTTGCCCCGGCCCAGCACGACCGACGACTTCGGGACCCGCACGTCGGTGAAGAACACCTCGTTGAACTCCGCCGAGCCGGTCATGGTCTTCAGCGGCCGCACCTCGATCCCCGGCGTCTTCATGGAGAACAGCAGATAGGAGATGCCGTCATGCTTGGGCGCGTCCGGCTCGGTGCGCACCAGGCAGAAGATCATGTCCGCCTGGGCCGCCGTGGAGGTCCAGATCTTCTGACCGCTGATGACGAAGTCATCGCCATCCTCGACGGCCTTGGTCTGCAGGGACGCCAGGTCGGAGCCCGCGCCCGGCTCGGAATAGCCCTGGCACCAGACCACCTCGCCGCGCAGGGTCTTGCCGATCCAGGCCTGCTTCTGCTCTTCCGAGCCCACCTCCAGCAGGGTCGGCACCAGCATGGAGATGCCTTGGTTGGCCAGGCCGCGTGGCGCGCCGGCGCGGGTGAACTCCTCGGCGATGATCCGGGTCTTCAGGATGTCCGGCTGGGCGCCATAGCCGCCATATTCCTTCGGGATCGTCCGGGCGGCGTAGCCGTGCTCGATCAGCAGCCGCTGCCAGGCGAGCGCCGCCTCGCGGGGCCGATCCGCCGCGGCGCCGGGGGCGTAGTGGTCCCGGTGAGCCTCCAGGAAGCCGCGCACCTCGTCGCGGAACGCCTCCATCTCGGGCGTGAGCCTCAGGTCCATGGCGATCTCTCCCGTCTTGCCGTCTGGCGCACAAGGAGGCGCAGGGCGGGGCTCAGCGCAAGTCTGACCTCACGGAAGGCGAGAGCCTTTTCGGCGCCCCATTCCGACGTCGCTGGGGCAGCGACCATCGGTCGCTCCTCGCCCCCCGCGCGAACTGGCCGGAGGCGTGTTAGGAACAAGCTACAGAATGAAGCTTCCCGGTCCCCCCAAGGCTTGACCTCCGACCGGGTCGAACGCGCGGCGCGCCCCCCAATGCGCCGCGCGTTTTCGTGCGTCCTCGGCAACCATGTCGACGCCCGGAAACATCAGGATTCCAAAGGATTTGGGACGCCCGGCCGCACGGCTCGGTAACCATTTCTTCAAGGCCCACGCGCAACCTCCACCCCAGCATGCCATCGCTCCGCCGCCGTCGCTTCACGCGCGTTGCAGGCGGGCGACGAAACGAGTGAGGACGACGAGCGCCGATGGGAGAGCCGGGGATCGCAGCCAAGCGTGAGGGAGCCCTGTCGTGGGCGCCCGCCGCCGTGCTCGGCCTGGTCGCCCTGGGCATGGCCGCCTCGGCCCAGGCTGGCGCCGGCGACGCGGCCATCGCCG